>DATKLQ010000488.1:0-2829 GCA_035542335.1 Ignavibacteriaceae bacterium
ATGAGGTGAGCCAGCACTTCGGTATCGGTTTCGGTAATGAACTTATAACCCTGATTTTCGAGACTCTTCCTGAGTGTTCTGAAATTTTCAATTATACCGTTATGGATAATAAATAGATTTTTCTTTGCATTAAAATGAGGGTGTGCATTTATTTCATTCGGAATGCCGTGAGTAGCCCACCGGGTATGTGCGATACCTAGGTTTGCCGAAAGATATAATTTTTCAATTTTCTCCTCAAGCAGGGAAACCTTGCCGGGACTTTTGAGCAGATAAGAGCTTCCGGGTGAAACAATCCCGATTCCGGCAGAATCATAACCCCTATATTCCAGGCGCTTCAGGCCGTTAATCAGTATCGGAACACAATTTTTTTCACCGACATAACCGACAATTCCGCACATTTATACCTCTTTTTATTTTATAAATATCTAAAGTGTCTGATCTGAATTTATTGAATTTTAAAAGTTAATGAAAATGAGATTTAATTCGTGATATGAAATGCAATTTTAACTTTTCAAATGCCCTAAATCAGAAGCAGAAATAAAAAAATGAACAAATTTAATACCGTAGTTAAAAAAAGATATTATTTCACTTTAGCCAATTTTTCGGTAGAAGTCTTTACAATTCCGCCTATTTTAGCCACAATCCTGTAAAGATACAACCCATTTGCAATCTCATCCCCATCCTGATCTCGGCCATCCCAGTAAATTCGGTTAAAACCGGGCTTTAAATCAACTATTGGAATAGAAAAATCTTTAATTAACCGGCCTGCAACCGTATAAACTTTAATATAGATCTCCTCCGGAAGAATTGAACTAAGCTCAAAAGTAAAATATGTATCATTCTTAAACGGATTGGGGTAGTTATATATATTTTTTAATTCGGGTGTGCTGGAAACATAAAATAACAGGGAATCCGTGACAAAGTTGTTGGAAGCATCTTTGGCAAGCACACTAAGTGTATAGTCTCCATCCTGAAGATTCGGAGTCCACTTTATTTTTGCATTTGAATTAGGGTAAGGAGTATAGCTGTATTCAATGTCAGGCTGAGAGAGAGAAAGATACTTTGGCTGATCCCATTGTTGATCATGGTGGTATATATAGCTAATTGTAAATGCAGTAGTATCAAGCGGAAGCGGACTGTTATCTGTCAATGTAATTACAACTTCAGGATGAGCAGAAACAAAATCGCCGTCCCCAATTTCACGGCCGTCAAAAGTAATTTTAAATAGCGGACTTATTGAATCCCTTGAAACATAAAAGCTTTTTTCGGCTATATTATTGAAAGTATAGAACTCCTGGTATTTATCGTTAGCAATTACTTTTAAGCTGTACAAAGTGGCAGGATTAAATGAAGCGGTATTAATCAGGTTCCCGTTCACTAAAGCAGAGCTGTCTTTTTTTATATTGACTGACGCAGTATAGGATGCAGAATCTGAGCTATTGATATAGAATTTCACTTTAACGCTGTCTGCATCGGCGAAACCGATGTTTGTAATTTTTAAAGTTGAATTCAGATCGAATCCCTGCTGCACCGTATCAGGGGTTATGGTGAAATTATTCCTGCTTATATTAATCTCCGGAACGGAGATAAAATCAGATAAAACATTTTTAAGTAAAAGGGGGGTCGATGGGGAAAGGCTTGTATCGACAAAATCAAAATTGATTTTAATAAAAGGATGAGCCTCCGCCGATATATTATTTAAATCCATTTCGGAAGGAAGCTGAGCCGATAAAGTATCCCATGTTCTTTTTGCTGCATTATATCCCAGGAGTGATGCATTAATACTGCCAAATGGATTATTATCTTCAATTTCATACTTAATGCTGTTCCATTGGGAAGCGGGTCCAATTGATTGAGTTTCAACAGAAGCTTTGGAATCTGTAAATGAACCTTTGAATTTGAAAATAGCAGGAATATAATTGCCGGAAATTACCGAAGCATAAACTACATTATTCTGCCAATCGTATGTCCATGCATAAAACCCCTGGAAAGGCAGGAAGCTGAACCATTCCTCTTCATAGAGTCCGTTTGCAAGATTAATTCTTCTTATATATCCCTGTTGATAATTTTCGTAAGGATAGAGATAGTTATCGGCGACAAAAAATCCAGTAAAATTCGGGTAGCTGTGGCCTGTTGTAACTATATCTTCTCCGATTTTCTGCCAGTTATTGTTAGGGTCAAATACGCGGACGGTATAAATATATTCCCCTTTGCTGTTTATATATGCAAGATTATAAACATAATTCCCGTCGGTGTTAAGATAAAAAGCGCCGTCATTTACCATACCCTTGGTATCTGAAAGCATTCCGTTAGGAATAGTTACTCGGGATGTATCTCCATTTGCTCTATTTATTTTCAGGAGTGAATGTGCATCGCCTGTGGCGGCATAAATATGTCCCCCTTCATTGTCGGGATAATAAAACATTGTATGCCAGAGACTTACGGTGAGGTTAGGAATGGCCCCGTAAGCAGCTCCCCTGATAGTCCCGTTATATCCAGATCCGGTTTTATATATTTTTGTGGGCCCTCCCGTATAAGCGATATGTCCGAAATAGAGATAAGTCCCGTCTGTAGTTAATGCGTATGGAGAAATAATGTCGGGAGGCAGAGAAAGACGAATTGAATCAAGGAATTTATCATTATCGGGATGCGGCGGCTGAAGCGAAGTATTTAAGAATAATCCCTGCAAAGTGCTCGAATATTGAATATTATTTTTTGTGAATAAATTGAGCTGGATCCCCGAGTTGTAATAATTTTTAGTTTCCCCGGTATTTGACACAGTAAAAAACCTCGGAGAGCTCCAAGAGCCGGAATCAGATTCGGTATATG
>DATKLQ010000489.1:0-2141 GCA_035542335.1 Ignavibacteriaceae bacterium
AACTTGGGTTAAGCAGGTATGGAGAATTAAAAAAATTTATTATGGCTGATAACATTACATTATCGGATAAATTGTTTTTATAAATCGAGTTTAGCTGGTAAATATCTCTTGCCGAATGTTCCCTGAATCCATCATAATTCAGGTTATTGAAGCTTACTAAGTAAGAATGAGATTTTAAATTTCCAGATAACTTCAGAGAATATTTTCTAAGTTCATTTTCTCCGAGGATAATAGAAGGACTAATTTTAATAGGCGTTTCCGGAATCTCTGATTGAATATTTATAACTCCTCCAGCCGAATTCCCGTAAAGAGAGGAAACCGGTCCTTTCAGGATTTCGATTTTACCTGCCGAAAAAAAATCGATGTTGTTAGTTTGAGATTGTCCATCAGGTAAGGTTAATGGTATATTATCGAGAATAATTTTTATCCCCCTTACACCGAAAGATGAACGTGCTCCTATCCCCCGTATGGAAATTTTATCTCCCAGAGAGGGATTATTTCTGTCATTTATTATTAATCCGGGAACCTGTGATAAAGATTCTGCGAAAGATAATCCTGTCTCTCCCCTCTGTATTTCGCTGCTGTCTATTAAATCAAAAGATTGAAAATTACTTATCCCGGTTCTAATGGCGGTTATCTCAACCTCTTTAAGGGTATAAACTGAATCCTGACCTGATAAAGGTGGACTAAGAAGAAGAATAACCAGCATTATTATGCATAATTTCCGGTCAATTATATAACAAAGACACATTTTATTTAAAGAAAAATGCATTCTTCAGCAGAGGTATTTTTATTAAAACTTTCAGAAATATTATAAAATAAAACAAAAGTTTATATAATGACAATTTTATTCATATAATTACATATTGTGTCTTTTTAAATATTTATATAGTCTTAACTTATTGTATTAAATTAAAATTAACCCTCTTATTTGTATTGATAAGCATTTATTATTAAACTAAATTGCTTATCGAAATGGAAAAGATTTATTTTATTAAAATGAGCGGTGCCGGGAATGATTTTATTGTTTTCGATCGGAAGAAGAATCCCGGATTAAGCCTTAACCCTGAATTAATTCAAAAGTTTTGTGACAGGAGAAACGGTATCGGTGCTGATGGTGTTATTGCAATTTCAGATTCGAATGAACAAAATTTTGTGATGGATTACTATAATGCAGATGGTTCTTTCGGAGCCTTATGCGGTAATGGAGCAAGATGTGCCGTAAAATATGCAGAGTTTTCAGGAAGGCTTAATAACGGCACGGCAAAATTTCTTTCTAACAGTATTTTGTACTCTGGTAAAGTGCTTGGAAGAGATGATGTGCAGGTTTATCTGAATCCTCCTTCAAAATATAAAAACGGTTTCAAAATTAAAGCGGCAAATCAATTAATTACAGCATGCTATGTGGATACCGGAGCTCCTCATGTAATTGTAAAAATTGAAGACGTGCTTAAAGACACAAAAAATTTGGCTTCCTCGTATGATAATCTGGATGAGATTCCGGTTTATGAAATAGGCAGGGAAATAAGATATCTTAAAGATTTTGCACCCGAAGGAACCAATGTGAATTTTATAAAAATTAAAGATGGTAAAATTCATATTCGTACTTATGAAAGAGGGGTTGAGTCTGAAACCTTAGCTTGTGGAACCGGAGCAGTTGCCGCAGCATATACAGGTTTTGTAAATGAAAAATTAATTCCTCCTGTTTATTTGAAAACAAGAGGTGGGGATGAGTTAATTGTTGATTTCAAAAAAGAAGGAAACAAAATAAGAGAAGTATCACTAACAGGACCGGCGAAAATAATTTTTTCCGGTGAAATTTCACTTAATACTATTCATTAAATTTCCGGAGAATAAATGTCAAAAATACTTTTTACAATTCAATATGAAGTTGAAAATTCAAAACGAGAAGAGTATTTCAGCGTGGTAAAAGAATTAAAGAATCTATTAAAAGCAGATGGGTTGGAAAATTATGCAGTTTATGAAGTTAAAGGAAAGCAAAATCACTTTGAGGAAATTTATACCTTTTCTTCACCGGAAGCCTATGAGGCTTTTGATGATAACCAGAGTGAAAGAATAAGCATATTATTAAATAAGCTAAGCGATTTGACTAAACAAAGCACGACAAAATATACAACCCT
>DATKLQ010000490.1:0-4760 GCA_035542335.1 Ignavibacteriaceae bacterium
TTCAGCCAAGCTTCGGTACAGCTAACATCTTCAACAGATAATGTTAAAGGTACATTAACAGGAGGTTCTGTGGTATTGCAGCTAAATTCCGCAAAAGCAGCCAAAAATACATTTAGGGCAATACTTTTCTTCAGTCCCGAATATATGGATTTCACTTTATTCAACATTATAATTTCCCTTAACTTAAGTGTGCCAACACATCGTCTTCAGTTTGCAATCTGCGCTCCTACGGTAGCCGCCGTAGAGCTCATATTTTTTAGTTATTGATAGCCGCGGTAAATTATTGCTCTTGCATTTTCATTTCCACCTACTATAAAAACCGATTTTTCATTTGTCCAAAGACCAAACAGGATAGATGATTTTGATTTATCAAAAAATTGATTATAAATGTTCCAACTATTTCCATTCCAATGGATTATTAAATTATAAGCGCCACAAACAAAAACATTATTCCCTTTACTTCCATGTATTGCTTGCATAGCAGATAAACCGATAATATTATCTATTGGCCGGTTATAAGGAATATCTGAAAGAGTCCAATTTCCTTCAGTTCCTTCATAAGCTAATGAACCTACATGAATTATTTTTTCTATTTTGTCGCACCAAACTCCCCGGAATTCACCATACAAAGTGGAATCCGTTTGATTGCCTCCATGTGCTATTGCTCTCCATGAAATACCATCATATTTTAATAGTATTCCTTCTCCCGTGCTGGTCAGATTTCCTGATATAAAAATATTTGAATTATCTATACCCCATATTCCTCGAAGATTGAATGTTGTGTTACTTTCCAACTTTTCCCAGGTATTTCCGTTGTAGTGAAGAATTGTACCGGCCCATCCGCAAACATAAATATTTGATGAACTTGTACCCCAAATCGAAAGCAATTGATTATACTCTTGAAATTTCCAGGTTTTCCAGAAAAATCCATCCCAATGACTGATTAGAGCGTAAGCATCATAATCTACTTGCCATGATCCGCAAACCCATATATCTTTATCACTGAACCCATAAATATTGATTAAACTTCCTTCTAAATAGTTTATTGGAGACCATTTTTCACCGTCCCAATGAATAATATTTATCGGTAATTCTCTATTTGGCCAGTAAATTAACCCAACTGCATACATATCATCTTCTGAACCCCATACGTCATATAAAGTGCTCTGAAATTCTCCTATCGTATCTATTTCCCATCTAAACTCATGGCTTGTCGTATCAGGTTTTTCCTCTGGAGGAATAACAGGATTTTTTTTACAGTTGACTTCCGTAAGTAAAATTATAACTATAATCATTAACACTATATACTGCATATATTTTTTCATAAGAACTTTCTTTAATTAGTATAAATACGTACACCTATTCCAAAATGCCACAAACCGCTTGAAAAATTGTTATTGTAATATTGGTAATCAACTTCCGGGAAAAACTTAATTCCCCGAACTGGTATTCCTAAACCAAAACCTATTACCCGGTTTTTATTTATAAACTCTTTTGTTGCTCCCGAAATAAAGCTATCGGCGAAATCACTTTCTGTTGCTCCAACGAAACTATAGAACGAATAATGCAGAGACGGCTCAAATTCATTAATATTTTTACTTAAGCTTATTCCATATCTTAAATAAGAATAGCCTTCAAATACATGCCCAAATGTAAAGTTGAAGCTCCCGTCAAAAATTTCAAAATCCCTTGGATTAACCTGCTCTCTTAGAGAAACTTCAAGCACTCTCGGCATGTACCAGCGAAGCCCTGCTTCAAGTCTTAAAGGCAAACCATAAGCCGCACCGACAGAGGGAGCAAAAGGGGAGTCTTTTGAAATTGTCAATGAATTCTCATTACTTTTTAAAATAATATCATCAGCACCGGCAGTAATTGCTAACTTATTTTCCTCCAATGTTCTTCCACTGTAAAAATTGCTGGAAGGGGCGCAGCTATAAATATTTAATACCATAAGCAGCACAAAAACATTAAGAATCTTGTTAATAAGCTTGTTCATTTTTTGAACTTTTTATCTGTTATTGTTTATAAGATAATAAAATTAACCAAGGGCTATTTAGCTTAAAAAATAAAAAATTTTACTTATGATTAAATATAAATTCGGTAAGTAAGCATTGGTGCAAACATTATCCTCATAAAAACCTCCTCAACTTTTATGGGAAATTCCCTTTCTCAGGTGGTATGAAGAATACTTTTTTTTCAGATAATGTTTGTCACCAGGAATTTAATCATTTGTTATGATATTGTTAACGCTGTGTTAACTTTAATGTTAATGTCTAGTATTTTAAAGGTTGGTCTTTAATCGGCGGCTGCCATTTTAATACTTTTATAGCCCTAAGCACATTCTTTTCTTTTTGCATATTCTTCAAATCATAAAAATTCTCTGCGAATAACTCTATATTTGTTTTTCTAAATTAATTAAGGCGTCTATAAATATTATAGAGAACATCATCGAGATGGTGCTGCTGTAAAAATCTAATAACGGTGAAAACATGAATAATCTATTAAAACTTTCAGAATACGGCCAGAGCTATTGGCTTGATAATCTAACCAGACAAAAAATAACCGGCGGAGAATTGAGAAAAAGAATGACGGAAGGGTTAAGAGGAATCACCTCCAACCCCGCTACATTCAGCAAAGCTCTTTCCGAAGGGAATGATTATGATGAACAGATCAGGCTGCTGGCCGGGCAGGGTAAATCGCTGCAGGAGATTTATGAAGAGCTTACTGTGAAAGATCTTCAGGATGCATGCGATATTTTGAAGCCGGCATACGATGAAACAAACGGGATTGACGGTTTTGTAAGCCTGGAAGTTTCTCCATATTTGGCTCATGATACTGAAGGGACTAAGAATGAAGCACGGCGCCTGTTCAAGGCAGTAAATAAGGTAAACTGCTATATAAAAATACCCGGTACGCCTGCCGGAGTTCCTGCAATTGAAGAAATGCTTTATGAAGGGATAAATGTTAACATCACTCTTCTTTTCTCGATTGCCGCCTATGAATCCGTTGCAGAAGCTTATATTAAAGCGCTTGAAAGAAGGGACGCTGAAGGAAAACCGGTCGGTGATGTAATATCGGTTGCAAGCTTTTTCCTCAGCCGGATAGATGTTCTTGCCGATCAGCTCATCGGGCATAAAATACATTCAACAAATAATCCGGTAAAGCCTGAACTGCTTTTCGGGAAAGCTGCAATTGCCAGTGCAAAGCTGGCATATCAGAGCTATAAAAGGATCTTCAGCGGGGATAGGTGGAAAAGACTGGCGGATAAAGGTGCACGCGTTCAGCGTCCTCTCTGGGCAAGCACCGGCACTAAGGATCCTCTCTACAGCGAAACTTATTATGTGGATCCCTTAATAGGCAGAGACACGGTTAATACAATGCCGGAAACAACTATAGCCGCATTTGCCGAGAAAGGCACCCTAAGAGAAAATACGATTGAAGAAGGTTTGGAAGAATCAAAGAAAATATTCGGAGAACTAAAATCTATCGGGATTGATATTGATTTTATCACGGAACAGCTTCTGCACGACGGGATACAAAAATTTATCGAACCTTTCGACAAAGCAGTAACTATGCTTGCATCCAAAAGGGCAGAATTTCTTCCAAATCCCGAGACAAAGCAGACGATTGCTCCCGGAGCTTTAAAGAGCTCTTTTGGTGAAGCATTTAAATCGATGAACAAGAAACAATACACAAGAAGATTATTCAGCAAAGATCCTTATTTATGGAAGAATGATCCTGAGAATTTAAAGAGTATTAAAAACAGGTTAGGCTGGCTTGACAGTGTAAATCTCTTTACAGAAAAAATTAATGAGATTAAAAGCTTTGCAAATGAGATTAAGAATGAAGGAGTTAAACATGTAGTGCTGCTCGGGATGGGCGGAAGCAGCCTCTGCCCCGAAGTTGCACAGAAGACATTCGGTCCGGCAGAAGGTTACCCGGAATTAATCGTACTTGATAATACAAGCCCCGAAGCGGTACTTAATATTAAGGAAAAAATTAATCCGGCTGCCACTTTATTCATAGTGCCGAGCAAATCAGGGACAACAACAGAGACCTTAAGCTTCTATAAATATTTTTATGTTAAAGTAAATGAGTCCGGTTCGGATAACTCGGGGAAACATTTTATAGCCATTACAGATCAAGGAACTCCTCTTGAAGAGGAAGCAAAAAATAAAGGCTTCCGGCGTACATTTATTAATCCGTCCGACATAGGGGGCAGGTACTCCGCGTTATCTTATTTCGGCCTTGTACCGATGGCATTGATCGGTATTGATATCGAAAAGCTCCTGGCAAATGCGCATCAGTTTCAACTCAGCTGCGATCCCTTTATTCCTGCGCAGGCTAATCCTGCCGTCAGCCTAGGTGCACTGGTAGGCATTGCATATAAGCAAGGCCGTGATAAACTGACATTTATTATTTCCGAATCACTCTCGGCATTCGGTGATTGGGTCGAACAGCTGGTTGCGGAAAGCACGGGGAAAGACGAAAAAGGAATTATCCCGGTAGTCGGTGAAGATACTGCAAAACCTGAATTCTATTTAGATGACAGGCTTTTTGTTTATATGTATACAAAAGCAGATGAAGATCCTATTCTAACAAAAAAGGTAAATGCCCTTGAAAAAGCGGATCATCCAGTTGTTAAGATTGAGCTGCAGGAAAAGATCTCCCTAGGTGCCGAATTTCTGCGCTGGGAAATAGCAACGGCTGCTGCAGGCGCGGTAATCGGGGTTAATCCTTTTGATGAACCTAATGTAGCG
>DATKLQ010000491.1:0-2508 GCA_035542335.1 Ignavibacteriaceae bacterium
TACGGCGTTATCTTTCGTGTACTGCCATTCCATAGGTGCATCTTTCCCGATTGTAAATGAACTCCACTCAACGGGATAAACATGAGGCAGAATTTTTGCGATTGCATCACGCTGTTCTTTTGTTACCGATGGATCGAAAATTAATTCCGCCCATTCCATTTTTCCCTTCGAAAAATCACCGCCCAGATCGCCTGCCAGCCAGAACTTGGCACCGTCAAGCTTAACGTCTCCGTAGTTCCCTTTATTTATCTTTAAAGCATTATTAAACTTGCAGAAGTGCTCAGCTTCTCCATGACCACCGTGAGAACTGTGCCCGGCCGGCTCAGGATTGAAATAACATTGACAGAACATGGGACAACTGCATGCTTCAATAATGGTAGCATTCATCGCCCACTCATCGGAAGATTTATCCTGAGCGTAAGCGGATGAAATCGGCAGGATTAATATTAAAGCTGTCATTAATGTTAAACTGATTCTGACCATATGACCCTCCTTTTGTTTATAGTTGTTTCTATTAATTGAAATAATTAATCGGCCCTGTTTCTATTTGATATTAATGCTGACAGCTAAGAACAAACAAGAAAATGATTTTAGAGGTTAAATATTTAAATCGAAAGTAATGCAGCAAAAAGAGAAAAGATTTATTGAAATATTAATCAGCAGCACTAAATTTGGATGTGTTGCAGTTCACTTATTTACGAGGGGAACGGGGAATTTTTTTAGCTTAGAGTTATATGTGAGACTCACCTTGAAGGTAAGTCTTACATTGAAGGTGAGTCTCACATTGAGGTTCAGCAATTTATTTTTTTGAGTTAATTATATATTCCGCTATTTCGTTCAGCGGAGCAATCCAGATCTCTTTTTCATTCTCTTTTAAGAAATGAAGAAGCTTGCTGTGTGCTTCCAAAGAGACATTAATATTGTGTTCTCCTCCCACACCATGGAATAAAAATACCAGGAGAGCTTTTTTATTCATTGCTTCTTTTACAAGGTTAATCAGCTCATCGCCCGATTGCCCGTTTGCCATATAGGAGCCGATATCGAATAGATCAATCTTATTTTTATCTTCCAGCCTGAATTGAACGCTTCTAGCTCCGGTAAATTGATCCCTTATTGCATCCACGTAAGACGAATCTCCTGCCAGCTTATCTCCGCAGGGATACGCAAATGTTCTTTTAGTTTTGCCGTCCAATGCCGTTAAAAGAATATTTGTCATCTTTATCTCATCTTTCATTCTTTGAACCGAATACCTGCTGAGATCATATTCAGGATTCACCCATTCCCTGCCGGGTGCTTTTCCGTTGCATGGGTGAAATAAAGTATGATTCCCCAGCTCATTTCCTCTTTCGGCGACAGCTTTCCAATCCTTTATCCGGCTGCCGAAACCCGGGAAATATCCTGATAAATAAAATGTCCCCCTGAAACCGAGAGAATCTAGAAGCGGAATAACATTATCGAGGTGCACATTAAGCGCGTCATCATAAGTCAGCGCTACGGCACATTTTTTATTTTGCCATAAACCGTCTTGAGCCGCAGCCATATTAATTAAGATTATTGAGATTAAAAAAGTTAAAGATATTTTCTTTGAAGAAATTAATAAAATAATCCTGAATATTTTGCCCATTTAAATCAATTCTCTTTTCTGATTGTTTATTGATGTAATAAAGTTATCCGACCCAAAAACCTTAATGAAATTCCATTCCGGTTCTCCAAAATTACAAAAATCCGGCAAATAAGTTAATTCATAAGGATATATGGTATGAAATTTTACGAGCGGATTAAAGATGTTTTTTACTTAAGAGAAAAATTTTAGACAGGCAGGGGATTAATCTTCATTAAAACTTCAACCAGGTTTCGCGAATGTGAAAAAGTTTTCCCCGGCTATTTTTATCGAAATAAATATAATAATCTTAATTCCTATTTAGATATTTTTTATGTTTATTTTAACTTTAGTTATCATATGGCTTTAATCCGAATGTCGAGATTGATAAAAAATTAAAACAAATGCTTACAGTCAGAAAACTAATAGCCTCCGAAATAAGCTTCCTGCAAAATTTTCCGCCGGAAGATTGGAAGCTGGATCTGCCTAAATTTATTTCCTTCCATTTTCGCTTCAAATACTTCTATCCTATTGTAGCCGAAATCGATAAAAAAATAGTAGGTTTTGGAAACGGCTTGACAAACGGGAAAACAGGCTGGATTGGAAATATTCTCGTTAAACCGGAATATAGACGGCAGGGGATTGGTCACATGATTACTGCTCATTTGGTAGAATATTTTAAAACTAAAGGATGCAGAAGTCAGTTATTGATTGCTTCCGAGATGGGTAAGAACATTTATTCAAGGCTCGGTTTCAGGATTGTCGGAAATTATAATGTTTATAAGTCAAGTGAAGCATTGGCTGGTTATCAATATAATGAAAGAATCAGAGCAGTTGGAAAGGCTGATTTTTCACAGATTAAAATAATTGATAAAAAGATTACCGGTGAAGAAAGATCGGGTTTTATA
>DATKLQ010000492.1:0-13187 GCA_035542335.1 Ignavibacteriaceae bacterium
ACAGGGTGGCCTAGCTTTACAAAACCAATCGATACAAGGTTTATAATAAAGAAAATGGACAATTCGTTAGGAATGGATAGGGTAGAAGTAAGAAGCAGGTTTGGCAATTCCCATCTTGGTCATCTTTTTTATGACGGGCCCGAACCTACACGGATAAGATACTGTATGAATTCAGCTGCATTAAGATTTGTTCCTAAAAATAAGATGAAAGAAAAAGGGTACGCCGATTATTTGTGGAAAGTCGAGTAGAATATTCTGAACCAAAAAGATCTTAACTGGTTTCTGGATACTTGATGCTGGATACTTGATGCTGGATACTTGATGCGGAAATGATATGTTAAATTTAGTCGTTAATAGTCATTAGTTAATCGGAGGGAATAAAATTAACGATGAACTATTAACGATTAACTTTTTACTCCGTACTTAATACTCTGTACTCAATACTATTCAAGAACTACCACTTATCCGGTTTAGGTTTAACCTCTTCCACTACTTCCACAATATTCCGGTACTTGGAAATAAAGGGAATCCTTACACCGACAACGTTTAATTTATATGTCTTTCCTTTTTCCAATTTGCTGTTTATCTGATCGGAATCATACTTATCGTAGAAAGAGTTGTCTTTATTGATGAAGATCTCATTTTTTGTAGTAACCAGATAGGCATCGTCAATAGATGAAATATCAAGAATTTTAACGGTAACTTCTTTCTCCGTAAGCGTTTTTTCAAAAGACAGGTAGAGATAAACAAGGATACCGAAAACTATAATTGTACCCAGGCATCCGGAGAATCTAAATAACTTTTTCATAAAAATGCTTTAATTGATTTCTTTTTTATTATGGTAATATTTACCTTTTATTTTAGCATGTCTTGGAGCAGACAAAACTAATTCTATAATTGAGTTAAAAACTAACAGAGACAAAATACAATAAATGAAGACCATTAACATTTTTACATCCTTTTAGAAATATTTGCATTATATATAACTTTTTTCTTCAATTTCAGCATAAAAATAAAGGAATCATTTTTTACTTCTAAACATATGACGCAAACCATATACCATAAATGACAAATTTTTAAGGTTTTTTAACAAGTTGTAAAAACTTCCTCAGGTAAGTATATTAACAAAATTAAAATTTTGGAACTTTATGAATAAAGAAGTAATTCTGGAAACAAATTTTCCCGGGCTTTCATTGGTAAAAAAAGGTAAAGTCAGGGATATCTACGATGCAGGTGCTAACTTTGTAATTGTTTCAACCGACAGGCTTTCTGCATTTGATGTAATAATGGCACAAGGTATCCCATTTAAGGGAAAGGTTTTAAATAAAATATCGGAATTCTGGTTTAATTTCTCCCGGAAGATAATACCGAATCATATGATTACTACCGATGTTAAAGAATTTCCCCGGGAATTCCATAAATATTCCGATTCACTTCAGGGAAGGTCGATGCTTGTAAAAAAAGCCGAAGTAATTCCGATTGAGTCTATCGTCCGCGGATATATTTCCGGATCAGGATGGGCAGACTATAAGCGGACAAAAGAAATTTCCGGGATTAAGCTGCCTGCAGGATTATTTGAATCGGAAAAGCTTGGTGCTCCTCTTTTTACTCCTTCCACAAAAGCCGAAATAGGTTTGCATGATGAAAATATTTCGCTTCATGATGCCGAGAAAATAACGGATAAAGAAACGATTGATAAAATTAAATCGGCTGCATTGGATGTTTATAAATCAGCCGCTGAATATGCATTAAAAAAAGGTATTATTATAGCGGATACCAAAATGGAATTCGGCTATTATAAAAATGATCTTATATTAGTAGATGAACTGCTCACGCCGGATTCCTCCCGTTTCTGGCCTAATGATAAATATGAAAAAGGGAGGCCTCAGGAAAGTTTTGATAAACAATTTGTGCGCGATTACCTGATTTCTATTAAGTTCAATAAACAGCCTCCTCCGCCCAAGCTTCCCGAGGAAATTATACGAAAAACCAGTGAAAAATATATAGATGCTCTTTATAAGTTAACCGGCGAAAAAATTTCCTGATGGAGCCCGTTCAAATTAAGATTCTCGAAAAGAAAAAGCTTTGCATTAAATGGGATGATGATTCGGAATCTTTAATTAAGCTTGAGACGCTCAGAAAGTTATGTCCGTGTGCGACTTGTGTAACCGAAAGGGAGAAACAAAGCAAAACTTATATACCGATTTTTAACAACAACGAAATCGAAATCTCCGGCATAAATCCGGTGGGAAGCTATGCTGTCGGCATAACCTGGAAAGACGGGCATAATACGGGAATATATGAATTTCAATACCTGATGAAGCTGGGTGAGGATCTGAAATCAAATTATGGTACTTCCTAATCAATTAACCATATTAAGAATAATTTTAACGCCGGTTTTTCTATTCCTTTTTTTAGCTGAAGACCCGTTATTAAAACAGATCTCGTTAGGAATATTTTTTATTGCTGCATTAACAGACTGGTATGACGGATGGCTTGCCAGGAAATTTAATTATATCACTTCGTGGGGAAAATTCTGGGATCCTCTTGCAGATAAAATATTAACTTCTTCCGCTTTCCTCGGTTTCGTTTTTTTAGGCATCCTGGAATTATGGATGGTTTTGATTATTATTTTACGTGATTTGCTGGTGACTGCTTTCAGGGCTTATGCTGAATACAGGCAGATTCCTTTTACAACCAGCTACTATGCAAAATGGAAAACATTTATCCAGATGGCATTTCTTTATTACCTTCTTATTGTATATGTAGGAAGTACTAATAAATCCATTTATTCCGGGCATGAAGATCTTTTTTCCATTTTGCTGAATAAAAACCTGGTCTATTATACGATGATTGTCATTACAGCAATTACTTTTCATTCCGGGGCATCTTATCTATACAAAAACAGATCTTTAATAATGAGGCTGATCAAAAATGAAGCTTAATTTTTTCGAAAAGCTTTTTGGTTCCGGTTTCTATACTGGCTACATTCCTATTGTTTCGGGAACATTCGGAAGCATGGCAGGATTGATCCTTTACTACATCCCCGGATTTGAGAAGCCTTTCATATTGATTCCCGCCATAATTCTTTTTAGTTTTTATGGCATCTATGTGGGCGGAAAATTTGAGAAGCTCTATGGAAAAGATCCTTCTGAATGCACAATCGATGAAGTCACGGGGATGTGGATTTCCCTTTTATGGGTTCCTAAAAATACAATCTTTATTCCTGTTCTTGCTTTTATTATATGGAGGATTTTAGATATAATTAAACCGTTTCCTGCAGGGAAACTGGAAGAACTCAAAGGGGGTTTGGGCATAATGATGGACGATATAGTATCAGGGCTTTATTCATTAGGAATTATTCATTTATTTTTACTTATCTTTTACTGAGCAATTTTAAAGGAATCAAATGAATGCTCATATAATCACCATCGGCGACGAAATCCTGATTGGGCAGACATTAAATACGAATGCGGCTTATATAGGATCCGAGATCTCTAAGCTCCAGATCAATGTTCAGAAAACTTCGGTTGTTGGAGACGATGAGAATGCAATCTTAAAAGAATTCCAGGAATGCTGGGAGAAAAATAATCTTCTTATTGTTACCGGCGGTTTAGGCCCGACTAACGATGATATTACAAGGCAATGTGTAGTAAAATTTTTTAATACCGAGCTTGTAAACAGCAAAGAGGTACTGGATGATATCAAAAACCTTTTTAAGAAAAGAGGGAGAGAATTAACAAAGGTAAATGAAAACCAGGCGCTTGTGCCCAAAATTGCCGAAGTAATCCGGAATGAAAGAGGTACTGCACCGGGATACTGGATAGAAATTGAAGGGAAACTATTTATAGCAATGCCTGGCGTCCCGTTTGAAATGGCTTCTATGATGAAGTCTTTTGTGATCCCTAGCCTGAGGGAGAGGATCCACGATTTGAGTTCCTTTACACTGAGGAAAACGCTGCAAACAACCGGTATCCCCGAATCGGCTTTATATGAGAAGCTCGGGAACATTGATGAGCTGCTTGACGGGGCAAAGCTTGCATTTCTCCCCAGTCAGTTCGGTGTAAAACTTAGAATTACTGTTGAAGAAAAAGATGAAGAAGCGGCAAAAAATAAAATAAGCGAAATAGAGCAAAAGATAAGGAGCAAAGCCGGGAGATATATTTATGCATGTGAAGATGAAACTCTCGAAGAAGTAGTGGGCAGGCTGCTGAAGGACAGGGGACTGACAATCGCTCTTGCGGAATCGTGCACTGGAGGCCATGTATCGGACCTTCTTACAAATATTGCCGGAAGCAGCGATTATTTTGAACGCGGAATTATATCCTACAGCAATGCTTCGAAGGTCGAGCTTCTGAGGGTAAATGAGGATACTATTGCGGAGCATGGCGCCGTAAGTATAGAGATAGCACGGCAAATGGCCGAAGGAATTAAATCAATCAGCGGGACGGACATCGGGCTTTCAATTACAGGTATTATGGGGCCTACCGGCGCTGCTGCGGGGAAACCTGTCGGTTTGGTTTACATCGGCTTCTGCGACGATAAGCAGTGCACCGCAAAAAGGTTCCAGTTCGGGGAAGACCGGCTTTTAAATAAACAAAGGACTGCTTACGCTGCACTGGAGATGGTTAGGCGCTCATTACTCGGTATCCCGTTAGATGATTAGGCTTTTTGTTGCATTAAAAATTCCTGATCAGGTTAGAAAAGAAATTATTAGACTGCGGAATTCGGCATTCCCCGGTTATCATAATTATAAATGGGAGCCTGAAGATAAAATCCACCTGACTTTAAAATTTATCGGTGAAATAGAAGAAAAGCTTCTTGAACCGGTAATCAGCGAATTGAATTTTATCGAAGATTATCAAAAACTCAATTGCAGACTAACCCGTTTTGGATTTTTTTTCAAGAATAAAGAACCTAAAATATTGTGGATTGGATTATCGATTCAGGAATCTGTTTTTGATCTTGTAAAACAATTGAATAACAGATTAGAAAAATTCGGCGTTCGGCCGGAAAAAAGAGATTTCAAAGCGCATCTTACATTAATGAGGATTAGAAAATTTGTCGATATGAATTTCATTAAAAGCTTTGAAGATTTTAATATCCCGGAAATTCAATTTACTGCCGGTGAAATAGTTTTATTTCAAAGCCGGCTTACGGCAGGCGGTTCCGATTATACCGAATTGAATAAATTTATTTTAAAATGATCAGGAGGAAAAATGAATACCGATAAAACAACTTTTTCAGCGGCAAAAAACGAATCGGCTGACAGAGAGCAGAAATTAAGAATAATTGAAGACGCCATTACAAGCATAGAGAAGGCATACGGCAAAGGTTCAATAATGAAGCTTGGAGACGGCGTTGTGGCCCAGGTCGAAGCTATACCAACGGGTGCGCTTTCATTGGATTTTGCACTTGGCATCGGCGGCATACCTAGAGGAAGAGTTACTGAAATATACGGGCCGGAATCGAGCGGCAAAACAACACTCTGTCTGCATGTAATTGCCGAGGCACAGAAGACGGGCGGCCTCGCGGCATTTATCGATGCCGAACATGCGCTCGATGTAAATTATGCTAAAAAGCTGGGAGTCGATACCAGCAACCTGCTGCTGTCGCAGCCGGATTTTGGAGAGCAGGCTCTGGAAATTACGGATACACTTGTCAGAAGTAACGCGCTTGATGTAATTGTAATCGATTCAGTAGCGGCCCTTGTACCCCGTTCCGAAATTGAAGGCGAAATGGGTGATGCTACGATGGCGGTACAGGCCAGGTTAATGTCGCAGGCTTTGAGGAAGCTTACAGGCGCCATATCAAAATCAAAAACGGCTGTAATTTTTGTGAATCAATTAAGAAGCAAGATTGGAGTAATGTTCGGCAACCCGGAAACAACAACGGGCGGCAATGCACTTAAGTTCTATGCTTCCCTGCGCCTCGATATTAGAAGGATTGCTGCAATTAAAGACGGGAACGATGTCGTGGGAAACAGGACCAAAGTAAAAATTGTGAAGAGTAAAATTGCCCCTCCATTTAAAGAGGTTGAGTTCGATATCCTTTATAATGAAGGAATCAGCAAAACCGGCGATCTGCTGGACCTTGCCGCTAATTTAAATGTTATTAAAAAAAGCGGGGCCTGGTTTACCTATAATGACGACCGCTACCAGGGAAGAGAGCAGTTCAAGCAGAAGCTTATGGAACAGCAGGAATTATTCGACAGGCTGAATACCGATGTCAGAAAAAAATTGGGACTAATTAAGGAGGATAAAAATAATTCTTCCGAAGAATCACGGACAGATACTTCCAAAGAAAAAAAGAGCACAAAATAATCTTCAGTTTCTAAAATGAAGATTGAAAGAATAGTCAGGAAAAACAGCAGGGATATAATTGTCAAGCTTGATAGCGGGAAAGATTTATTCCTGGCAAGGGAAGTGCTGTTGAAAAACGGCCTCCGCAAAAATGATGATTTATCGGAAGAAGCCGTTTCATCCTTAATAGAAGAGAATAAAAAATATTATATCAAGCAGGCTGCATTCCGTTACCTTGGGAAGAGAATTCACTCAACCGGCGAGCTCAGGATCAAACTTAAGCAAAAAAAGTATGAACCTCATTTGATCGACTCCGTAATTTCGGAACTTAAGAAAAATAATTACCTGGACGATAATGAATTTGCTTCCCGGTTTTCTGAAGAGAAAATAAGAACAAAATCGTGGGGAAGATTAAAAATTGAATCTGAATTAAGAAAAAGAGGAATAGCGGGTGAAATAATTTCCGAAGCATTGGAGAATAAATTTGGCGGAAGCGAAATTGATAAAGCAAAAGAATTGGCCAAAAAAAAATTAAAAAGCCTTAACGGAAGAGGATTGGAAGAAAATAAGATAAAAGAAAAACTATTTTCCTTTCTTTACTCCAGGGGTTATGATTATGAAACAATCAGGGAAACTGTAGATCTTTTATTTAGGGAATCATAAAAGATTATCCTTGATATTTAATGCTGCCCGGCTTACATTGTAAAGTAACTTTTTAAAAACAGGGGTTTCATGGTGAGAAAAATTCATTTCCTTATTTTTATCCATCTCCTTAGTAAAATTATTTATCCTCAAATCTATCCTGAATTGGATTGGTATAAAATCTATAACGGACCCGGAAACTCATACGATTTTTCACATGGTGTGGTCCTAGTGGATTCGGAAATTTATGTGGCCGGAGGCAGCTATATGCCTGATGGATATGCAGATGCTTTTTTTATAAAATATTCTAAAGAAGGGGATTCGTTATTTTCTTTTTTCTATTCGCTCCAGCCTAATGTTCGGGATGAATATAACTCCGTAGCTGTTGATGAAAATTCCCAAATCTATCTGACTGGTGTGACAACTGTTGGTATTGAAAAGAGAATGATTTTCCAGAAATATAGTTCTTCGGGGGAAAATCTATGGACGGAAAATTTCAACTTTAAAGCCCGGGGGCTAAAAGTTATTATGGATAAAAATAATTCTCCGGTACTAGCTTATGACAACTGGGAAGGCCCGCGTTATACACATCTTGTAATTAATAAATTTAATTCTTCAGGGGATTCTATATGGGCAGCTGTTTTTCGAAGTGATACAACCGCATATAGCGTAGCAGGTTTATTAATAGACGATGAAAATTATATTTACGTGCCAATCGTACAGCTGCAGGTGAAAAATGGAGAGTCGATATATTACTCCAGTGTCGCATGCGTGAAGGATGGGGTAATATTATGGCATAAATATTTATCGGGCAGCATTAATAGGGGAATAGTCTTCGACAAGGAAAAAAATATTATTGCCCTTACCCAAGATAGTTCCAGGATTTATAAAATAGATCATTCAACAGGTGAATTTATTTGGGAAAAGAATATAAATGATTCATTATATCAAATTAACATTCTGACAAATGCATGTGTTGATAATCAGAATAATATAATTGCAGCCGGGTATAATTCTTATTTCAATTCAGATGTGCAAATTAAAAAGCTTTCGCCTTCCGGTGAGGTACTATGGATGAAAAATTACAATAGCCCGGATAATTTAAGTGATTTGCCTTTGGGAATACTTATCGATAAAAATGATGATGTTTATGCATCCGTAGGTTCTGAAGATTCTCTGGGCGGTTATCCGTACACCTCGGTATTGAAGCTTTCAAAAGACGGAGATAAGGAATGGGAATATTTTTTTAATGTACCTAATTATGAGCAGTCGTATTTCAGTCCGTTTTTTATAGATGACAGCCTCAATCTGTATTTAGGCGGATCTATCTATAATTCTATTTCCGCAAGCAATATTTTTATAATGAAATTGCTTCAGAAAAGCGGAACAGCTGTTAAAGATCCTCCGGTTGTTTCCGGCTCCTATTCTTTACAGCAGAATTATCCTAATCCTTTTAATCCAACCACAAATTTCGGATTTCGGATTGCGAATTTCGGATTCGTGTCCCTGAAGCTCTTTGATATCGTTGGAAGGGAAGTTGCAACATTGGTTAATGAAGAGAAATCCCCTGGCTACTATAAAGTTGAATTCGATGGGAGCCGTTTAGCAAGCGGAGTTTATTTCTGCCGACTTCAAGCTGGGGGTTTTACTGATACAAAAAAGATAATCCTATTGAGATGATTTAAAAATGAAATGTTTAT
Organism: Ignavibacteriaceae bacterium; assembly: GCA_035542335.1. GTDB lineage: Bacteria > Bacteroidota > Ignavibacteria > Ignavibacteriales > Ignavibacteriaceae > DATKLQ01. The sequence continues at coordinate 8,645 of DATKLQ010000492.1, forward strand.
ACTTATTTTATCTTTTGATTTAACTCTAGAATTAATTTGGAAATTTCGGGAATGAAAACATTTTCTGCGGCTTCCCGGATTGAAAACCATTTTCTTTTCCGCAGATTTTTTTCAGGGTAGTCTTCCAGAAATTCTGATACTTCCATTGAATAGATCTTCATAATGCTTATCCCGCTTTTCTTTTTCAGCTTGAAGCTGCCGAGCTCAACAGTTTCATTAGCTCCAGTTACTCCCGCTTCCTCGTAGGCTTCCTTCTTTGCAGACTCAAATGGAGTGAGATTGAATTCAATAAATCCTTTGGGGATAATCCAGTTTTTCTTTTTTAAGGAAGTTATTAATAGAACCTCTATTTCATTATTTTTTTTCCGGTAAGGAATTACGCCGGATTGATTAAAATTAAACTCTAATTTCAATTATGCAATTCCCATCTAAACAACTTCAGCAGAGGTTCATAAATTTTTACTGTCCGAATTTAGTACAAGAAGTATTTACTTCTGCAAATATATGTAATTGGATTCATATGAAAAATAATGCTCTCCGGTTGAAGCATATATAAAAAACTTTTCCATCGAAAGAATATTATGCCGTGCATGAGGATTGCATCTGAATTATATAAGATGTTAATGGTTGAGGATTAAGTTGTTGAGGAATTATTAATTTAGAATTTTTCAATGTCAATATCTCAATGCTCAGCTACTCCGGGACATGAACGAGGAAATATTCTTTTGCAGTTTCCCCGATTGATTTGGCTTCTTTCAGGGTCATGTGCATTTCATCGGGAGTATCTTCATCGTGCCCGGCCTCGATTATCGCCAGGTCCGATCCCTCAGCCGACCTGACAAGCTCCTTGCAGTAAGCCGTGTCTCCGCCGTAGCATATATTGAGATCATTAAATGAAAATTTAAATCCGATTGCCGGAACCTGCCGGGTAGTAAATCCGTCTCTAAGGTATTCTTTGTGAATAACAGGGAACGGTTCCACTATAATATTCTGAGATTCAAAACTTTCGGAAGAATTAATTTCCTCAAGCGAAATAATATATGGCAGAGTTTTGCTATAAACTTTTTTAAATGCATTATAAATGCTTTCGATTTCAACGCAGCCGGTGGGATAATGTATAGAAAGGGGAGTTTTTTTATTCATTACCCTCAAATAGGTGAGAAGCGACCAAACGCCGCCGACATGATCGTGATGCCCGTGTGTAATAAAGAGATCCGAAACCGATAAGATTTTATTTGTACCGATTTCGGCATTAAGATCCCTCAATATTCCGTCTCCGGGATCAACAACAAAGTAATTACGATCCGCCCGGATTAAAATACCGGTAGCAATATTCGGTATTGAACAGAAAATCTTTATGAAAAAATTATTTTTCTCCCACGTAAGAGGATAATTCTGTTTTATCATTAAGGTAATATTCTTTAATCAGTTATCCGAAAGTTCTTTATAATATTTACATTTTTTTGTGTTCTTGCACCTGGCAAATATGTTAAACGAATAGCTTTCTATATTAAACCCGAGCTCGCCGCTTATTTCTGCCGGGAGGTTCCCAATCTTTTCACTGGTAAATTCGACTATCCTGCCGCAGTCCATGCAGATTAAATGATCATGCATTTGTTTTTTGAAACTGGATTCGTAGCGCGAAATGTTTTCCCCGAAGTTTCTTTTGCATAAAAGATCGCATTGAACGAGCAGCTCGAGAGTCTTATAAACAGTAGCCCTGGAGACGCTTGATCTCTGGTTCTTCATTAAAATGTATAGATCGTCGGCCCCGAAATGACCTTCATATTCCAGGGCGGCATCCAGCACTTCAAAACGCTCCGGCGTTATCCGGTGGTTTTTATCGCTTTTTAAAAATTCTTTAAAAATTTCTTGTGCCTGATCGTGCTTCATAGTTTAATTATTATTCTTTTTTAGTTCTAAAATAAGCCGGTGTGAGTCCGGGTATCTTCATATTCTCTTTTATGAATTTAATTTATTCCCAATGCTCTTAAACCATTGACGACTAAAAAAGCAAGAAAATATGCGGTGGAAGAGAATAAAACAATCTGCAGGATGGGGATTCTCCATCCGCCTGTTTCCTTCCGGGAGATTGCTACAGTTGATAAGCATTGAAGTGCAAAGATAAAAAATACAATTAATCCTATTACGGTTGAAATAGTAAAAAGCTGCGCACCGGTTTCTTCGACTTTTGCCTTCTTCATTGCCCCGATTATAGAATATTGAATAGACTCTTTATTGCTTGTTACTTTAAAGATTAAAGCAAGGGAGCTGACAAACACTTCTCTTGCTGCAAACGTGGAGATGAGCGAGACACCGACGCGCCAATCCATTCCTAAAGGCCTCATAACCGGCTGGATAAGCTTGCCCATGGATGCGGCATATGAGCCGGAAAGCCTTTCCGATTCCTCTGCCTGCTGAATATTTTCCTTGGAAATATTCCTTGTATCTATTTTAGGGCTATAATTCGGAAAATGAGTTAAAAACCATAAGACTAAGGATAAAACTAAAATAATAGGACCTGCTCTCCTGACATAAACTTTTGCACTGTTGTAAGTATTATTCAAGACAATACTGAACTTTGGTCTGCGGTATGCGGGCAGCTCCAGGATAAATGAAGAATTATCTTCTTCTTTAATTATTGTCTTTTTGAATTTATTTATAATCCCGGCAACGATTATTGAGCTGCTTATACTGAAAATATAGATGAGAGCCAATATAGCTCCTGCCAGCCAGGATTTCCCTGAGGGGAGGAGAAAAGCAATCAGTAATGCATATACGGGAAGCCTTGCACTGCAGCTCATTAAGGGGAGAATAAATATTGTTAAAAATCTTTCCTTCCTGTTGGGGATGGTCCTGGTTGCCATAATAGCCGGGATTGCGCATGCAAATCCGGATATCATAGGAACAAATGATCTCCCGTTCAGGCCTATTTTTGATAAAGGCTTGTCGATGAGCATTGCACCGCGGGCAAGATACCCGCTGTCTTCCAGCAGCCCAAGTATTAAAAATAAAATTAAAATCTGCGGTACGAATACAAGTACGGCTCCGCCCCCGCTTATAATACCGTTTGAAATAAGATCACTGAACCAGTTGTTTCCCAAGATTGCAGCAGACTGCAGGGATAATAAAGCGAAACCTTCATCTACCAGGCGCATCAACGGTTCTGCAAGCCAAAAAATGGAAGTGAATGTTAATGCCATAATGAAGAAAAAGAATGCCAGGCCCCACAGTCGATGAAGCAGAAGCTGATCGATTTTTACCGAAAAGCTGTCAGGCCGGTGATCCAGTTTTACTATTTTATCCCGGATAAGATCTTCATTCAAAATGATTAACTTGGAATTGGCCGATTCCAATTCTGGTTTTTTGCCGTTCCCTGAATACCTTACTATAATTTTTTCTTCAATTGTCTCAATGAATTTATAAGATTCGATAAGCCATTCGGATCCATGATTTCTGCCGGGCATAACCGGCGGCTGCAGAAGCAATTTATTTTCGGTCAGGTTTTTTTCGATTGCTTCAATAAGATTTTCAGTCCCCTTTCCTGTTCTCCCGTCAATCTTTATAACCCTGCACATTAATTGGGAAGATAGTTTATCTTCGGAGATATCGAATCCTTTTTTATTCAGAATATCTACCATTGTAAGTACAATGATTATATTGAATTTTGCATCGATGAGCTGTTTGACAAGAAGAAGATGCCTGGATATTTGGCTGGTGTCTACGGTTACTACTACCAAATCGGGAGAGCCGTATCTAGGATGCGAAAAGAGTGAATTGACTGCCACAATTTCATCGGGTGATTCAGGCGAAAGAGATACGATTCCTGGAGAATCCAGCAAATCGGCATTTAATCCGTATTTTTTTTGGAATTTTGCAATGGAGTATTCTACGGTTGCGCCCGGATAATTTGCGGTTTTAAAATTCTTTCCGCTGAGATAATTAAATAATGTAGTCTTCCCTGAATTCGGAGGGCCGACTAAGGAAATAAGAGGAAGCTCTTCTAAAGTGGATGTATTCATGAAACTATGATGCACTCAGCTTCATGTTTTCTAATTGCTATTAATGTCCCCCTTACTGCAAATGCAAGAGGATCGTTGAAGATAGATGAATTCATCAATTCAATTTCTTCACCAGGAGTAAATCCGACTTCTATTATTCTTCTTGAAGACGGATGGTTCAGGTCTATTTTACTGATAGTAACTTTTTCTCCGTATTTTAATTCAGAAGCAGTTTTCATATAATAGGTTGCTGAATTTTGTATTATTCTTAAATATTATTAAGATTTAGTCTACATAAAAATAGAAACCACGCTGAAGAATGTCAAGATATATTTAATAATATAAGGGTATTAATTTTGACCCTCAAAATGGGAAATAAAAGCAGGGATCAGGATTAAAAAATACATTAGTTCCCGGCTTCACTAAAGTTTTGCCGGGGCAGGCAAGTGCAAGTTCAGGTTCAGGTTCAAGTTCAGGTTCAAGTGAGGAATAACGATGGGCGATTTCAATTTAACATCAGATAAATCAATAATGGATTCTTT
>DATKLQ010000493.1:0-4167 GCA_035542335.1 Ignavibacteriaceae bacterium
TGCCGGCTGGTGCGGAACGCCTCCGATTTGTTATGCAAATTTTTCCGGTATTTGGGAATTTCAAGGAGATTCTGTCTTAAAAATAAAAGTCGCTTACTGGGGAGGAATGACGGAATATAATTTAAAAATTATTTCCCTGGATCGGCGTGAATTTAAAGTAATGTATCTCTATCCTTTATAAAAAATATGAAGGGGATCAATATGGATTTATTTACATGCTTAACTTTTTTCATTATCCCGTGTATTTTTCTCTTCGATGAAAAATTAAAAGATCCCCAAACACAAACCGTTTTTATTTCTCAATTGAACCTAATCTATTGGATCCTTAAAGATGAGAAATCTTATCTATATCCAAGAACTTCTTAAAAGTGAATTATTACTTTTGAAGAATTCAGCTTTAAGAAACTTAAAGGGAGTTTCATGAAAAATTCTCTTCTCAAATCTCTAATTTTTCTATCTTTTTTACTAATAAATCTTTCCTGTAAGGATACAGTAAATAGCCCGGAAGAGACTGTCGATATAAGCCATTTCACTGTGGAAAATTTTCCCCGGGTAGACGGTTCTACCTCAAACCGCCCTATGATGGTAGTTATCGCTTGTGAGATATTCGGCCTTTCATATAAATGGTACGATGCAATGGACGGTACGATGCAGCCTTACCCGGAAGATAATCCTGAAAAACCGGAGGAAGTGGAATTTGTAAGAAATATTTATTTCTACAAAACCATCCAAGCTTACAACAGGTTAATATATGACAGCACCGATGTAATTCTGGTAGCAAATGAACCTTCCGAAGATCAGCTCACGCTGGCAAGCTCGGTGGGAGTCAGCTTTTCTACATCTGCAATAGCATTAGACGGACTGGTATTTATAGTTAACTCCGAAAATCCTGTACAAGACCTCAGTCATGATCAGATAATCGGGATATTCACCGGAAGCATAACCAACTGGAAGGATGCAGGCGGTAATGATGCAGAAATTAGTGTCTATACTCGGAATGTAAATTCCGGCAGCCAGGAACTTATGAAAAAAATTGTAATGCAGGGGAGACCTATGATTGAAGGTCAGCCGATCCTCTCAATGATGGGGCTCTTAGAGCAGCTGGCGTCTGATGAAAATGGGATCGGCTATACGGTTTATTTTTACAGTGCTACAATGGTGCCGATGCAGGAAATAAAACGAATTTCTATTAACGGCACCGCTGCCGGTCCCGCTACTATAAACAGCGGCGAATATAAATATACCGCACCGGTCTATGCCGTTATCAGATCTAATTTGGATAAAAATTCCAATGCATACCTTTTTTGGAAATGGCTGACGACCAAAGCAGGTCAGACCGCTGTGGCTAAAAGCGGATATGTTGCTTATTCAGGGCATAATTGAAAGGGCAAAAATGATTTACAAAATATTTGCTTTTCTTATCCTGCTTTCCTGTACCATAGCAGCACAGGAAACAGATAATCAAAAAAATGATCCTCAACATAATCTTGGATTATTATTCAGCATAAATGATTTTAAATTGAATTCTTTTAAAGGCGGTGCCGGATTAAAATTTCTGGTTTCGGATCAAGTAGCGCTTTTAGCGGTATTAAAATATTCTCATTCGTTAAATAAATTAGAACCTGGGGACCTGCTCAGCGGGAGTGAAGACAAAATCAGCGAATACGGTTTTAATGCCGGAACGGAAGTTCATTTTTATTTTTCAAATAATATTTCACCTTATCTGGCAGGTGTTTTTGGTATTTCTTCCGTAAATAAAAATGAAAAAACCGAATCAGCTTCTTATTTAATGCCCATTTATTCAAATGAAAAAATAAGCACCTCTTTTTCATTCTCTTTTGAACTCAGCTTCGGTTTGGAATACTTCTTATGGGAGAATGTCTCGCTATCGGGCCAATACAATCTCGGTTTGTCCATAGCTTCCGGAGAGGAGGAATATAAAAATCCTTACAGCGAGCCGACTAAGATGAATATTAAAGCATTTGATGCCGGTATATCTTCAGGAGAATTAATTATTGCAGTTTATTTCTAAAATATTTAAGAAGCCAAATGAAAAAGAGAATTAGACTCCTAATCTTTTTTTTCTTGTTTATTTATAAGCAGGCTAATTCAGAGTAATCCGGGAATAGGAAGTTAATCCCTATTTAATCATTTAATTCAGAAAATTAATATGAAAAAAACCGACTTAAACTAAAATGAAGCTGCAAGGATAAAATGATTATAAACCTGCTACTCATTCCCGGATTATTCCTATTCATGAATATCTGCAGGATATTCATCTTAGAACAATATAGTTATTAGATAAAAATGAATATATCTGTGCGAATTATTTTGTTAAATCTCTTTATTTGCTTTATATTTTATTCCTGCAATAATAGTGTATCAAGCGATGAATTAAATGTGGTTTATTCAAATTCGTTTGAAACCGGAAGAGATACTATCGGCTGGCAGGGGCTTTATTCTTTTATGTTCATAAATGATCCGGCTCCTAGATCCGGCAATAAATCACTGTTTATCGGAGGTGGATGTGTTCAACCCGCGGCATCCTTTGAATTCCTGCGAAATCTCCCCCGCGGGAAGTATAAAATCACCTGCTGGGCAAAAATCGGAATTAATGGCGGGAGCATTTCTTTCACTGAAGGAAGTCAAACTGACTGGGGATCAACTGTGAGCCCTAGAGATTCTGTTTGGAGATATTATGAATCTAAAGTTCCTTCCAACTTTTCGGGTTCATCGAATTTAAAAATTGAAATTTTTGCCGGAGGGATAATTCCCGCAAATATATATATAGATAATCTCAAAGTTATAAGATTGGAATGATTTCAAAATTCCGCCCATATTATAAGACAAGAATAATAATAATATTCAGCGCCATAGCTATGGTGATTGTTATTGTTATGTCTCTTACCGGGTATACTTTTGTCAGAAATATTTATATAACACAGTTAAGCGAGCAGGCAAATGTAGTTTCGGAAATGATTTCTAGACAAATTGAAAAGAACTACTTAGATGTGCTTGAACTGGGAATGCCGACTCCCTCGGTCAAAGCTTATTTTAATGAGATATTTAAAAAGAATCTTAAGCCTGCGCTCCATTCGGAAATTTTTATCTTTAATGAAGATTTTAAGATTATAGTTCACTCAAATCCGGCTGTAAATTCAGGTGAATCCGAGCCGAGACTTCTGCTGAACCAGTTGGATATCAGCGCTCTCAAAATTCATTCGGGGACCTCCTCGCTTCCTTTCAAAGGCGATGACGGGAACTGGTATTTGTGGGGCTTCTTCCGGCTGAATGAGTCGCTGTGGCTGGCCGTACGGGAAAGCGCTGTACAGTTTAAAAAGCTCAATGAATTATCTAATATTTTTTTTCTGATCGGCTTGTTCGGAGTCCTCTTAACAGCGGGAGTCAGCTGGTTCGCTGCCAATAAGGTCACTAAACCTTTGCAAAGATTAATAAAGTTCAGCAGTGAAATAGGAAAAGGAAACTTTTCTGCCCGTACGCCCGAAAAGCTCTACGGCGAGATTAAGCTGCTTTCGGATTCAATGGATGAAATGAGAAAGGATCTCGCAATAAATCAGAAGGAAAAAGAAAACCTTCTTGCCCAGATTGCGCATGAAATCCGGAATCCGCTCGGGGGGATTGAGCTGCTCTCCAATCTTTCAAAAGAAAATTTAGAATGTTTTGACGATGAGCTGGATCCCGGCACACAGGGTTCGTTAATCAAAAAAAATAAAGAATATTTAGATAAAATATTGAAGGAAGTCCACGGTCTGAAGCTGCTTATTACATCTTATTTAAATTACAGCAGGCCCAATACTGCGAATCCCGTCTCGGTTGATCTTCCTAAACTCTTCTTTGAAATAGAAAATGTTTTTAAAACTGCGCTCCAGAAACACGAAATCAAGTTAAAATTCGAACTTCAGCTTAAAACATTTTGGTTTGATGAGAGCCATTTAAAGCAGATACTTTTAAACCTGGTAGGCAACAGCGTGGAAGCATATTCTGCCCGGAAGAATTCCGGCTCCAGTCCCCGCGAAGTCGTTCTTTCAGCAAGAGAAGAAAACGGATCCGGTTTAATTTCTGTAATCGATAATGGACCGGGAATTGCCGAGGAAAATTTGAAATTTATTTTTAATCCTTTCTTCACTACAAAGAAAAACGGTACTG
>DATKLQ010000494.1:0-12673 GCA_035542335.1 Ignavibacteriaceae bacterium
TATGCAGCGGTTTGAGGCTGCATTTAATGAAGCAAGAGTAAAATTGAAATTAATTGAAAAAGGCATTGACCCGGAAGTGATGAAACTTCTTGCAGGGAAAATAAATATCAAGCAGGTAAAGGTTGAAGCGGTCGGGAAGGAGACAAACGTAAATTTTTTCGCCACTTTTTTTTCTTCCATTGTTTTTCTGCTGCTCCTTATGATGATGATAATTTATTCCGGGGGTATGCTAATCAGGAGTTTGGTTGAGGAAAAATCGAATAGGCTTATTGAGATACTAATTTCAAGCTGTACGCCCAATGAGCTTATTACCGGGAAAATATTCGGTTTAAGCACGCTTGGTCTGACTCAGATGGCTATCTGGGCGCTGGTAAGCATCACACTTATCAACAGCGCTGTTATACCGACTGAAATATTTAATAATATTCTTCCTATTCTCTTTTATTTTCTGGTCGGATTTATTTTTTATACTTCAATATTTGTCGGTATCGGATCTGTTGTAACCAGCGAACAGGAAGCTCAAATGGTTACAACATATTTAAGTCTTACTCTTGTTTTCCCGGTAGTCTTTGCAATCTCAATTTTTAACAATCCAAATTCTTTTTTGATCAATATACTGACTTATATTCCTCTTACCCTGCCGTCAATAATGATTTTAAAGCTAAATGTTACACGGGTTCCTGCAATGGAAATTATTGAAACAGCCGTTATTATGTTTCTTTCCATTTACCTTACTATAATTGTTTCTGCAAAGATTTTCAGAATTGGGATTTTATCATATGGGAAGCGGCCTAGTTTAAAAGAATTAATATCCTGGCTGAGGATGAAATAGAGACCTTAAATTGGCAGGACCAAAATATTTATACGTTAATCGTTAAAAGTTCATAGTTAATTCGAATGACACGATTAACAATTAACTATTTACGATTAACTTTTCCATTTGGTGCATAAATTAGAACTAAAGGATTAATAGACTTTCCGTTTACCTTAAATGCATTCAGTATATCTTTTTTCAGCTTTTGCCGCATTAGTACCGATGATTGTTTACTTATTAATCATCTGGAAATTTGACAGATACGACAGAGAGCCGTTCCGGCTGGTCTTGAAAAATTATCTTTGGGGTGCGGTAGGTGCCGTAATTTTGTCCATAATCCTCAGCAGCCTCTTTTCAGGGCTGTTTTCCAAATATACCCGGGATGCAGGAGCTCAGGTCAGGATAGATGCAGTCGTTATTGCCCCTCTTGTTGAAGAAATAACCAAAGGGATTTTTCTTCTTTTAATGATTTCGGATAAAAGATTTGATAATATTACAGACGGTATTGTCTACGGTGCAGCGATCGGCCTTGGTTTCGGGATGACGGAAAACTTTCTCTACTTCATTTCTTTCGGTTCATCTGCTGAGCAATGGATTTCGGTAGTTTTGCTCAGGACATTTTTCTCAGCCGTAATGCACTGCGTCTCAACCGCTATACTTGGGGCATCCCTAGGTTTTTCAAAATTTAAAACAGGTTTGCAAAGATATTCTTTCCCGGCAGCAGGACTGCTTGTGGCAATTTTCATTCATCTGACCTGGAACTATAGTGTCAGCTACCAAAACACCGCATTGCTGGGAATATTCTTCTTGATATTTTGTTTCATGGCTTTTTCGGCAGCTTTTGCGCTCTCGGTTTCAGGAGAAAAGAAAATAATTTACAGCCAGCTTTTTGATGAAGCAGCCAGCGGATTAATACCTCCTGAGCATATCACAATTCTCAATTCAACACGAAGGAACAGAACGGGCTGGATTGACGAAAAAATCCGTAAGTCATATATTAAAGCCGCAATTACGCTGGCATTTAGAAAAATGCAGATGCAGAATGCCGAGGGATCAAAAAAAAATATTTATGAAAATGATATCAGGTTTTACAGAAGCTTTATAAAAGATTTATTATACGGCAAGGGAATAGAATGAAAGTCGATTCTACGGTTTATATTTTATCATTTCATCCGCAGTTAAATGAAAAGGAGGTAAAGCATTTCCCTTCCCTAGATAGTAAGCACTCCGTAGATCTGTATTCTGCTTTATTGTTGAACCACAAGGAAGTAATAAAGTCACTCAACCCAATTCCGCCATTTTTTTTCTGCTTAGACGAAAGAGACAGGGAATTTATTCCGGAAGAAATATCTAAAGAGAAAATTATTTTCTATCCACAGGCGGAGAATAATTCGGTACCCGGTATTTTAAATGAAAAATATATCTCCACCGGCGGCATAAATATAATATTAAACTCGAACGTAATCGGGATAAAAAACCAGGACATCTTAAAAATATTTGATATTTTGAGTGTAGAAGATGAAGTGATTATAATCGGCAGATCAAAAAAGGAAAGGGCTGCATTTATCGGTTTGAACTTTTATAATCCGGAACTACTTGAAGGAATAGAATGGGACAAACCGAATTTCGACTCCTTTCTTTCAAAAGCCTGCATGTTCAATAATAAAATAAATATTTTAGACGATTTTATGCTTATAAATACAGTTGAGGATTTTAAAGATCTTTATTCCGAGCTTTCAAAAAAAGAAAGTATGGCGTACTGCGGGCAGGCTATGCACGAAAGGTTTACAAATGTCTTCATTGAGTACAAGGACCTTCTAAAATGAACCCAGTGGGAATATTCGGGGGTACTTTCGATCCGCCGCATATAGGGCATCTGGTTACTGCCCAGGCTGTTTTGGAAATCAGGAAACTGCATAAAATTATTTTCATTCCGAATGGAATTTCTCCCAATAAAAAATACCGGGGAGGAGCCTGTGCTCAAGACAGGCTAAATATGCTGAAGCTTTCAATCCGGGGAATTCCATACTTTGAATACTCCACGCTGGAAGTTGAAAACCCTGAAAAATCCTACACAATCAATACTCTTCAAATGCTTAAAAACTTATATGAAAAAATCGAGCTTGTTATAGGCTATGATAATCTTTTGGAATTCAGAACATGGAAAGAACCGGATGAAATTATCAAGCTGGTAAAACTTGTCGTGCTTCAAAGAAATGTAAACAGCAAGCCGGAACGGAAGGACAGGTTTTACAAAGCTGCTGCCTTTGTAAAAACACCGATTATCGAAATAAGCTCTACCGAAATAAGGAGAAGAGTAAAAAAAGGTTTGCCTATCGATTATCTTGTTGCCGATAAGGTAAAAGAATATATTTATAAGTTTAATTTATATAAGGAGTAAAAATTGAAAATACTAGTAACCGGGGGCGCCGGTTTTATAGCTTCACAGGTTGCCGATGCGTTTATAAATGATGGACATAAAGTTTTTATTTTAGATGATCTTTCAACGGGATTCGAGAAAAACATAAATCCAAAAGCTGAGTTTATAAAAGCAAATATCTGTGACCTGGAGTTATCGGGATTATTTGAAAAAGAGAAATTCGATTTAATAAATCATCATGCGGCACAGATGGATGTCCGCCGCTCGGTTGCCGACCCTGTGTTCGATGCAAACATTAATATACTGGGCACAATTAATCTCCTGAAGAACGCAATGAAAACAGGGGTAAAGAAATTCATGTTTGCTTCCACAGGCGGGGCGGTTTATGGAGAACAGAAATATTTTCCGGCTGATGAGCAGCACCCCACAAATCCCCTTTCACCTTACGGCATATCCAAGCTGTCGGTGGAAAAATATCTTTATTTTTATAAAGCGCAATACAATCTCAATTACACAATACTCCGGTATGCAAATATTTATGGCCCCCGTCAAAATCCTTTCGGTGAAGCAGGCGTAGTTGCCATCTTTTGTTCGAGACTGCTCAAAGGAGAGCAGGCTGTTATAAATGGATCCGGGGAACAAACCAGAGATTATGTTTTTGTGGGAGATGTGGTTAAAGCAAACCTTTTAACAATGAACAACAAGGAAAGCGATGTATACAATATAGGGACAGGTAAAGAAACAAATGTCAATCAGCTTTTCGGATTAATAAATAAGATAACGGGGAAAAATAAAGAAGAAAAACATGGCCCCCCCGCACCGGGTGAACAGATGAGAAGCGTAATTACATCGGATAAAATATTTAAGAAAATAGGCTGGCGTCCGTCTACAACCCTGGACGATGGTTTGAAAAAAACGGTAGAGTTCTTTGCAGGCAGCAGATGAGTGGAGGAAGTGTAGTGAAAGAGGATGAGTAAGAGAAAGAACTATTATCTGTTGTTGATTTTAAATTGATTCAGTAAATTCCTGATAAATATAATATTATGAAAAGATCAAAAGCTTGAACAATCAGAATAAACAAAACCTTCCATAACATTGGTAATTTCCTGAATTAAAAGCTTTCAATTTAAACCTGGTTTTTTTCCGAAATGCAGAATTTAATAAAGAGAATAATAGAGAAAGATATCCGCGCAGCGGCTCATGCAATATCGGTAATTGAAAACGGCAGACAATCCTCATCATACCTCCTGAAACAGATTTACGGTAATACAGGTAATGCTTACAGGATTGGGATTACCGGGCCCCCCGGTGCGGGTAAAAGCACTATTGTAAATCAAGTCGCCAAGATAATAAAGGAGCGGAATAAAAGAGTCGGAATAATCGCAGTCGATCCGACATCCCCTTTTACCGGAGGAGCTTTGCTGGGCGACAGGATTAGGATGTCTGAAATCGGAAGCGATAGTAATATTTTTATAAGAAGCATGGCAAGCCGGGGAAGCTTAGGGGGGCTCAGCAAAAAGGTTATCGATGCGGCGGACGTTCTTGATGCAGCAGGGTACGATTATATTCTGCTGGAAACAGTCGGGGTAGGTCAATCGGAACTGGATATTGTAAAAGCCGCCGATACAACTGCTGTAGTTTTAGTCCCGGAATCGGGAGACTCAATCCAAGCAATGAAAGCCGGGTTAATGGAAATCGCCGATATTTTTGTATTAAATAAAAGCGATCGTCCCGGTTCCGAGCAGGCATTAGCTTCTTTAAAAACAATATTGATGATGCGTCCTCATGACGAACATACCTGGCTTCCGGGCATAATAAAAACAGTTGCAACCGAAAACCTGGGAATTAACGATATTTTTTCGGAAATCGAAAAACACAGAGAATTTCTTATCAAAAAAAACTTCTTTATGAAAAAAAGAGAAAAACAGACCAAAAACAGGATTAAAGAAATAGTTGAGGATTACCTGCGCGATGCATTATGGAATGCGGAAAGGGAAAATTCATTAGATTCTTCATTGGAAAAAGTTGTGATAGGAAAATTATCCCCCTACCAGATTGCCGAGGAATTAATCGAAAATTTTAAAAAAGAGATGTAAATCAAAAATTATTAGTCAAAACTTCCGAATCTTTCCTTATTAAATCCGGAAATTTATTCTCCGGTTTCATTAAAACACTTTTTTCAATAACAATATCTCATTAGTCAAAAAAACTTATCCGGATGCTGGATACTTGATGCTGGATGCTTGATGCTTGATACTGGATATCCAGAATCCAGTATCCAGTATCCAGAATCCAGTATCCAGTATCTGATAAATAAAGGAAATAATTATGGAAATTGCGGATCTAACCCAAAGAGCCTTTCTAACTGAATTAACCGATAATGAAATAATAATACGTGATACAATCAGGGATTTTGCGGAAAAAAATATCCGCCCATATATAATGGAATATGACGAGCTGCAGAAATTTCCCTCGGAAATTATTAAGCAGCTCGGTGAGTTGGGATTCCTCGGCGTACTTATCCCCGAGGAATTCGGAGGAGTCGGCTTAGGATACCGGGAATTCTCTATTGTTATTGAGGAACTTGCGAGAGTAGATCCTTCAGTAGCATTATCGGTTGCCGCGCATAACGGTTTATGCACTAACCATATTTACTTATTCGGGAATGAATATCAGCGAAAAAAATATCTGCCGGATTTAACTTCAGGAACAAAACTAGGTGCATGGGGACTAACTGAATCTTCTTCCGGGAGCGATGCGGCAGGAATGAAATCTTACGCCGAAAAAAAAGGCGATCACTATATACTTAACGGCGGAAAAACTTTTATAACTCACGGAACAGTTGGCAGTATTGCCGTTGTAATGGCAATTACCGATAAATCTAAGGGAAAGAAAGGGATTTCTGCTTTTATTCTTGAAAAGGGGATGGAAGGATTTATTGCAGGCAAAAAGGAAAATAAACTGGGAATGAGGGCTAGCGACACGACCCAGCTAATATTTGAAAACTGTAGGATATCAGTGGAAAACTTATTAGGCAATGAAGGGGAAGGATATGATCAAGCCATGAATGTTCTTGAAGGAGGGAGGATTTCTATTGCTGCTTTAAGCGTTGGTCTAGCACAGGGTTGCCTTGATGCATCCATAAAATATGGAAACGAAAGGATGCAGTTCAATAAAAGAATTAACCAATTCCAGGCTATCCAGTTTAAACTTGCCGATATCGCCGTAAATATTGAAGCTGCACGGATGCTTACTCACCGTGCTGCATATTTAAAGGATAACGGCAAGCCAGTCAGGAAAGAAGCGGCTGAAGCAAAGCTTTTTGCAAGCGAGATTGCCGAGAAGGCATCGAGCGAAGCAGTGCATATACATGGCGGGTACGGATTCATCAAGGATTTCCCGGTCGAAAAATTCTACCGGGATGTTAAGCTCTGTACCATCGGCGAAGGAACTTCAGAAATCCAAAGAATAGTAATTGCAAAAGAAATTCTAAACAGCAGCAGCACAGATTATTAATCTGTGCTGCGGAGCGACGATGAAAAAAATCGGTTCTGAAATAAAAGAGTCTGAATCATTTCTTAAACGGGAAGATTACCAGAAAAATCTGCTTAGAAAACTTAATGCCGAGAGGCATAAAGTTTTTTTAGGCGGTGGTAAAAAAGCGGTTGAAAAACATAGAGCCAAAGGGAAGCTAACCGCACGGGAAAGAATCAACAAGCTTGTGGATAATGCTGAAGAGTTCAGGGAATTAGGCACCTTCGCAGCTTACGGAATGTACGAAGAATACGGCGGAGCCCCATGTGCTGGAACTATTATTGGGATCGGTAAGGTTCACGGAAAGAATTATTTAATAGCGGCTAATGATGCCACTGTTAAAGCAGGAGCATGGTTCCCCATTACGGCTAAAAAAAATCTCCGTGCACAGGAAATTGCCATCGAAAACCGTCTTCCCATAATTTATCTTGTTGACAGTGCTGGTGTATTTCTTCCTCTGCAGGATCAAATTTTCCCGGATAAAGAACACTTCGGACGAATCTTCAGGAATAATGCGGTAATCTCCTCAATGGGCATTCCCCAAATTGCCGCAATAATGGGTCCCTCCGTAGCCGGCGGTGCTTACCTCCCCATAATGAGCGACGAGGCTATAATTGTTGAAGGAGAAGGCTCGGTTTTTCTCGCAGGATCGCATCTGGTTAAGGCTGCAATCGGTGAAGTAATTGACAATGAGAAGCTTGGCGGTGCCAGGGTACAATCCAATATTTCCGGAGTTACCGATTATATAGCAAAGAATGATGAAGAATGCATCGAGCAGATCAGGAACCTGGTTGAAAAAATAGGATGCAGATCAAAAGCGGGTTTCAACAGAATCGAAAGCAAATCCCCTCTCTATCCCGCGAAAGAAATTTTAGGAGTGCTTCCCGAAGATACAATAAAACCATACGACACTTATGAAATTATCGGAAGGATTGTAGATAACTCGGAAATCGATGAATATAAAGCCGGATTCGGCAAGACCCTTATAACTGCTTACGCAAGAATAGACGGATGGTCTGTAGGAATAGTAGCAAACCAGAGAAATGTTGTAAAAACCGAAACAGGGGAAATGCAGGTCGGAGGAGTAATTTACTCAGACAGCGCAGATAAAGCTGCAAGGTTTATAATGAACTGCAACCAGAAAAAAATCCCTTTGCTGTTTCTGCAGGATGTAACCGGATTTATGGTAGGCAGCCGGGCAGAGCACGGGGGAATAATTAAGGACGGCGCAAAAATGGTAAACGCAGTTGCAAATTCAGTGGTTCCGAAAATTACAATAATTATGGGAAACAGCTTCGGTGCAGGCAATTATGCAATGTGCGGCAAAGCTTACGATCCAAGATTTATCTTCGCTTACCCAAATGCTAAAATTGCAGTAATGGGCGGACAGCAGGCCAGCAGCGTACTTCTGGATATAAAAATTAAGCAGGCTGAAAAAGAAGGGAAAAAGCTTGAAGAAAAAGAAAAGAAAAAACTTTTAAATGAAATAATCAATTCTTATGAGGCAAAAAGTAATCCATTTTACGCAGCGGCAAGATTATGGATTGATGAAATAATCGATCCTTCTTTAACAAGAGAATATGTTTCAATGGCAATCGAGCTTGCGGATAACAACCCCGATATGCCGAACTTTAATGTAGGGGTAATACAGACATGAAATTAGAAGTGAGACTCACCTCCAAAGTGAGTCTCACATTCGACAATAGTGTTGTCCATTAATACTGACACACCGAATCCAGATCCACAATTCGCATCAACATCTGTATTCCAAATCTGCAGAGTATCATTTTTCGCCCTAACAACGAGGCAGTCTTCCTTTCCGAATAAAAGAAAGGTGAATAAGAAAAAAGTATAACAGTATTTATCTTTTACATGAGCCCCTTTACATTTTTATTTTTTGACAATAAGATATTAAACCGGTTTTTATTATTTAAGTAATATAAATTTTTTCGATAAAGTAAAACTGCCGGCTTTAAACTGATATATATATATCCCGCTCGGGTAATTTTCTCCATTCCATTCAACTTCATATCTCCCCGCTTTTTGAAAGCTATTTACAAGTTCGGCTGTCTTTTCACCAAGTGCATTATAAATAATAAGCCGGACATCAGATCCCTCCGGCAGCTCATATCTTATTCTAGTAGCCGGGTTGAACGGATTAGGGTAATTTTGATGAAGTGCAAATTTCTCCGGCGTACTGCCTTCGTTTTCACCGGCACTTGAGACAGAATAAATTGTTAAAGTGAAGATTTCTCTGCTTATTCTCGGGTTCATTCCATCATTTGCCACTACCATCCAGAAATATTTCCCAGGAACCTGGGCAGGGCTCTGGATCTGCAATAGTGTATCCGTAGTCGGGCCATAAGTTCTCCAGGAAGCACATGAATCCTCCGATATTAAAACCGAATATTCCAGCGGATCTCCGTCGGGATCGACCGATTTGTGCCACATAAAGCTGATCGATCTAGGAACAGGCCGCACATCTTCATCCGGCGGGGAAATCAGACTGAATGAGCTAGGCTCGTTATTGGCTGCAGAAATACCCCCTGTTGATGTATAAAGAATCGTTCCTGAATCTCCCACGGCAAAGCCCTTGTCTTTATCAAAAAAGTAAATTGAATTTAAATTTTGGGATGTCGGAGTATTTTGGGAAATCCAGAAATTCCCGTTATCAGTAGATTTCAAGATTTTACCGCCGGAACCGCAGGTATAAACTAAAGCAGGCGGCGGAAGAACTCTCTCACCCACAGGATAAATCAAATTCAAAGTTGGTACTGCTAAACTATGCAGTTCTCCAATTTCAGAAGGAGGACCAACGGAATACCAGTAGGAATCAGGGGGGCGAAGACGAATTATAATGGACTGGGGGACAAAATCTCCCTGAACACCGACAATAAATTGCGTTCCGTTTTCTGAAAATTCACCTTTAAATGCTCCGGAACCCAACCCTTGGAAATATCCCAATGAACCCCAATTATGCCACTTTTCTGCTCCCCTCTTTATGAAAAGGGAATTGGATGTCAATGCATATACTTCCAAAATATAAATGCCGAAAATTATAGGACTATATTTTGCGGTATAAATTGAAAGAACCGGTGAATCCGCAACTTTTTCAGATGTCCACGTTTTCCCGGTATCGAGAGAATTGTAAATATATCCCGAATCATCCCCCACAAAAATATTAAAAAGTGCGATTTTGCCTATGGAAACGAAATTGTTCCCGGAAGGAGCATTTAGGAATTGCCAGTCTTCTCCGCCGTCTGAAGTAATCAGGAGCCTGGATTTTCCGGCAGCAATTCCGTTGAGATCATCATAAAAAACCACACTGTTCCACTTCATCAGACAACCTGGAATTTCGGGGTTACAATCTAACTGAGGCGCAGTATTTCTCCAGGTTTCCCCTGCATCGGTAGTTTTAAGAATTGAACCTCCGCTTCCAGCTATAACTGCAGTGGATGAATCAATCATCGCCACATCGTTTAGGTTTTCTGAAGTACCAATCTTTCGTAATATCCAGCCGCTGTTTGTGGCTTGGACATTAACTACTTCAATCTTATCAACAAGCATTGCACTGGCGGCAATCCCTCCCGCATTCATTGAGAGCTCGAGTTTTTTTCCTGCCGGGCAAAACAATGTTTCAGCACTCTCATAATAGGTCCAGTTTTTTTCATTCACACTTATATTAATTCCGTTTAGAGGAAGATTTCCCTCAACATTAAGTGAAACATCGCCGCCGATTTGCAGATTTTTTCCCCAGCATCTGATTATATATAATCCGTTACTATTAAATGATCCTAATTCAAACAGTGCATGCGGCCAAAGACATCCGCCCGAGATATACAAAGATTGATTGCCCCCATCAGGCGGAGCATCGCTGTTGAATTGAATAGAACCATAACCGTGCAATCCTATAGTATCCTGAGGGGTTTCAAAAGAATTAGAATAAATAACCTGGGTAAATGAGTAAGAAGAAAGGTTAAAAATAAAGAGTAGAGCTGCTATAATTGTCCGATGTATTATCATATATCCTCCATAATTATTTAAACAGGACAATTTTTATTCCGGCATAATTATTAAACAGATAATTCTATTCGGATAGAATATCAACTGCATCAATAAAAATTTTATCAAATTTCTGAGGAATTATAAAAAATTCGATAAACTATAATGGTTTTAAGTCAGAGTCTTCCTTTCCTATTTCAGCAAAATCATTTTTTTTGTACTGTAAAAATCTCCTGCTTTAATCGAATAGAAATAAATCCCGCTCGCCAAATTTCCGGCATTCCATTCAATCTGGTATCTTCCTGCCTTTTGAAATTCTTTTAAGAGTATGGCTACTTCTCTTCCAAGAATATCATTAACTTTTATTAATACTTCGGCTTCAATCGGAATTTCATATTTAATTTTGGTAGATGGGTTGAAGGGGTTTGGATAGTTTTGGTAAAGAGAAAAAACAGTTGGTGCAGTTTTCGGATTCCCTTTTACGCTGACGATCGTGCCGTACGTTTTGTTATTAATAACAGCTCCGGTAAGTTCCATATCGTACGAAAGGCCTGTTGCCATATTGATGATACCAATACTATCTGTAATAGAAGATGACAAAGTGTTAGCTTCATACATCTTGAATGTTTTTTTCACAGCTCCGAATATATCCTGTAAAACGATATCCTGAATAATTCCTTTTCCGATGGTATCTCCAATACCTTTAGAAAAATCGTACAGCAAATACTCTGTACTATCAGCAGTAGAATATTGATACACATGGGGACCATCTCTTCTCAAATACCAGTCCGTCAGTATGTACCCATGGTCTGATTTCAATAACACATAGGGTTCCCCATTCGGCATCAATGTATCTTTTTCTGCTTTCACGTTGTCATACCCTACGAAACCTGAGACGGGGTTGGGGTCTTCGATATTAACCACTCTGTATTGCCATAAATCTCCAACGTGAAGAGGAAAAGAAAAGTCTTCTCCATTGCCAATATCGTCTAAGGAAAAATTGAGAATGACGTTTGTTGAATTTTTTTCTCCGGTCAACCAAACACGGTTCGTGCTGTCAACAAAGTTGCCGCTGTTTAGTATATGGGTAGATGTTAATGGATAGATATGAACATCTGCTCCAACGTTCTTAATTAAATCTGATTTTATTATCGTACCGTAGTCCGTAATAATTGCATGTTGACTGCTAGCCGTATCAATAATGTGCCAAAGCAGAAAAAAATATCAGGCAAAAGCCGGTGGTAAAAAAAAGTAAAGTTTTCAAAGGTCTTCTCCTGAAATTTATTTGCTTTTACATAAGTTTCATTTATTTAAGCAATAATAATTTTTTAACAGCCGAAAAATCTCCTGCTTTAATCGAATAAAAATAAACTCCGCTGGCAAATTTCCCCGCGTTCCACTCAACCTGGTAGCTCCCTGCCTTTTGATAATCGTTTACAAGTGTTGCGACTTCCCTGCCCAGAATATCATAAATTTTTATTAAAACCTTATTCTCAGCAGGAATCTCATACCGGAATTTTGTTGACGGATTGAAAGGATTCGGATAGTTCTGAGATAAAAAGTATGATGAGGGAATGTTATTATCCATTTTATCAACACCGGTTGTAATTTTTATTTGTCCATCTTTCAAGTTAAGAATATTCAGCGAGCAGGTATTTTCATCCTGCACTTTAGCACTGTCAAAATGCAGGTACGTACTTAATGTTTGACTGCTGTTTATTGCCAGCCGTAGCCTGATTAGTTCACCGCTCTCTTCAAGTATGCCTTTATTGCAGTTTAATACAAGATTTATTGAACCTCCTTCCAAATTTCTTTTCTCCAGAGAAAAGCTTTTGGTTAAATTGCCGGAGTTAGCCTCGATTATATTGAGCACAGAGGGATCGAAAGAAAGTGCCAGATTAATTGCGGCAATTCCTTTTACACCCTCCCCCTCAATTGCAATT
>DATKLQ010000495.1:0-5206 GCA_035542335.1 Ignavibacteriaceae bacterium
ATTGAATCAGCTTCTGAATAAGCGTGAGTACGACAGATCGGTAAAGGCAGTTGCAATAGCTTTAAATACGCCGATGGATATAATTGAAAAGATTGCTGAAAGGAATTATATAATATGTATTGATACGGCAAATGCAAATAATTCTTCGGTGCTGAAGAAAACGGAGGAGATAAAGACAAAGTTTAATCCGAGAATTATTTTAGGGAATATTGCAGACGGTGCTTCTCTTGTTCATCTTGAAAATGCCGGTGCCGACGCTGTAAGGGTCGGAATCGGCAGCGGCAGCGTCTGTACAACTTCAATACAAACCGGTATCGGCATCGGGCAGGTTTCGTCCCTTCTCAGTGTATATTTTGCCAGGGAAAAACAGAGGCTGAAAATAAAAATTATTGCAGACGGGGGAATTAAGAGCTCCGGTGATATCGCAAAAGCTATTGCTCTAGGTTCAGATGCGGTTATGCTCGGAAGAATGTTTGCCGGTACTAAAGAAACACCCGATGAAGTAATCAAATACAACGGTCAGCTTTGGAAAAAGTACCGCGGATCCGCCTCATTCGGAGTGAAAGTAAAAGATGAATTTATTGAAGGCGAAGAGACTATGGTTCCTTACAAAGGAGCCGTAAAAAATATCCTCGACGGAATTTCAGACGGGTTAAG
Source organism: Ignavibacteriaceae bacterium (assembly GCA_035542335.1). Classification (GTDB taxonomy): domain Bacteria; phylum Bacteroidota; class Ignavibacteria; order Ignavibacteriales; family Ignavibacteriaceae; genus DATKLQ01. Next base: position 658 of record DATKLQ010000495.1, read on the forward strand.
AAGCTCTATGAGCTATATGAACTGCATGAATCTGGATGAACTCCGTTTTACCGAGACTTTTGGGGTCTTGAGCAATTATTCTTACCTGGAGAGGTTGCCGAAAGCGTAGAGGAAGAGGCTAAGGCTAAGGCTGAGGCTGAGGCTGCAATAATTCATTCATTCTCCTAAATCCGCTATTCGACCTGTCCGCCGAAGCTTGAGCGTAGGCGGAAATCCGAAATCCGTAATTCGAAATTGCATTAAATATGCCGGATTTTAGAAAACCCAGGCATATCTTTTACAATGACGATGCTGATAATGATTCAAGCTCCTCATCGAATACATCTTTCCTGATCATAAATTTAAAAAAGCCGCCGGCAGACGGAACTTCCTTATTATCAAGGGTAAATCCTGCAGTATAAGAAGCAATGAGGACGTTAGTATAAAGATTATAAACATCAATTTCCCTCGAAGAGGCAGTAATCAGATATTTTTCGCCGATATATTTTATTTCAGGAAATGCTTCGGTAAATTTTTTACTTTTATACCCTTTTAATTTGTTTGAAGGAGTAAATAAAATATTTCTTCTTAAAGAGATCGTAAAATATTCATCCATTCTGCCGATAGAATATGAGGAACCTTCCGAAATAATTTTACTCTTCTTGTTTGGAATGTCGATTGATATTAAACCGCTGCTTTTAAGACTGTCGGTAAATTTTTCGAATTTATCAGCCGGCGGCAGCATAAGGGAATTTACTTCTATCCCTGTCGTGAAGTTTTCCGTTCCGCTGTATTTCCTGTACAGTTTCAAATATGATTCTATTCCGTATTGATTCAATAAGAATAAAGAATATAATCCCGCAACAGGGTAGGTCATCGAAGCATCTTCTGATAAAAAATCGTCTTTGGTAAGAATCGAGTTGAACCTGATTATTCCCGATTTCTGAAGGAAATATCCTGCATCGAAAAGCACATTCCTGGATAGGCCGCCTCTTCCTCCCGCCGCAACCGCAAATCCCTCCTGGAAAAAGGGGAGAGTATGCAGAGGCAGAGTTTTCAATTTGAAATTAATTAGCAGATGCGCAAGCTCATGGAAATGGCAATTGTATGTAGTTATTATTTCGTCATATGCAAGTATATAAATTCCCCTGGTAGCAAAGCCGGTCAGTTTTTTTATTTCATCTTCGTCTCTGCAGAGAATATAAATGATTTTTTTCTCTTCGAGAATCTTTTTTTGACCTACATCGAGCTGCAGAAGTCCTGCCATAGTAGAAATATAATTTTCCAGTGCCTTGGCGGAGTAATCGTTAAATAGGGAGGGATCACTTATAAAAAAATCAAAATATTTTGTCTGAAAATTTTTCCATCCGCTGCAGAAATAAAATGCCGGCGAAACAAGCTTATCATCTTTAAAATAAAATTCTTTTGAGTAATTCCGAGAGGGAACCAGGAAAGTAACTTTTGTAAAACCTTTATCATGCTTTTCTTCTTCAAGCTGATAAGAGATTTTATCCCTTTTAATTTCATTTTTTATAGAATCATCAACATCAAAGGAAATAAGAAATTTATTTTTAATTCCTTCATAATTAATATCCAATCTTTGTGATCTGTCCAGCTCACTTTTGTCTAAGTATTTTGATAAATCCTCTGAGTTTGCAATCAGATCTTCAAAAAAATCTTTTATATTCCGATCAATTTCCTGAGGGAAGGAATACGAATTAAGAAGAATCAAGAAAAGGAATAATATAATCCTCATGAAAGCTCCCGGTTTTCTTTAAGAATATAAAACTAAAATATTAATTACTAAAGAAAAAGACAGGATTATAGTCTATCAATTCATAAGCTTTGCTCAAGGTTCAAATTACTTCCTTTTTATTGAACTCCTGATTGAGTTCTGCATAAGAGATGATTTAATTCTAAAAATATTCAATTCCTGCGGTTGAACTGCAGTTTTTTGTGAGAGGTTGGGCCAGTTAAAAACTCAACGCGGTCTGAAATTTTTCAACCTTAGTGAATTGCTTACAACGGAGACCGAGCTGAATGACATTGCTAGCGCCGCGAAAACCGGATTAAGCATTCCCAGGGCTGCCAAAGGAATTCCGATTACATTATAGATGAATGCCCAGAATAAATTCTGTTTAATTATCCGGATAGTTTTTTTGGAAAGCTGGATAGCAGAAACTATATCGGCGGGATTATCCTTCATCAAAACTATTGATGCGGCTTCGGACGCTGCGTCGGTTCCGCCGGCTAGTGCAATTCCTAAATTGCTTTGGGCCAGCGCAGGCGCATCGTTTATCCCGTCGCCGACCATTGCGACTATTTCATTTTCTTTCTGGTATTTTTTAACCATTTCTGCCTTATCCTGAGGCAGCACCTCCGCTTCGAAGTAATCAACTCCGGTTTTTTCCGCAATCAGCTCAGCTGTTTTTTTATTGTCGCCGGTAAGCATTACGGTTTTTATTTTCATTTCTTTAAGCTTCTTAACGGAAGAGATTGAACTATCTTTAACAATATCTTCCAAAAAAATTATCCCTTTAACCGAACCATTTATTCCGACATAAATAACGGAACTTTCATTCTTGAACAATCCGCCGGATTTTTCCTCAAATCCATTAAAAACGATTGAATTATTTATTAAATATTTATAATTGCCTATTACTATTTTATCGCCTTTTATATTTCCTTCAATTCCGAATCCAGTTGTGCTGATGAACGATTCCGGTTCAATTAAAGTAATGTTTTTTGTTTTTGCATAATTTACCACTGCCCGGGCTAACGGATGCTCCGATTTACTCTCAAGCGATGCGGCAATCCGAAGCAGTTTCTCTTCCTCAATATCTTTCGCAAGGATCTTCGTTACCGAGTATTTGCCTTCTGTCAGCGTTCCTGTTTTATCAAATATTAATGTGCGGATTTTATGTGCCAGCTCAAGGCTTTCTCCGTTCTTAATTAATATTCCGAGGCCTGCTCCTTTCCCTGCTGCAACCATAATCGCAGTTGGTGTAGCCAAACCTAGTGCACAAGGACACGCAATAATCAATACTGCAACAAAGTTAATCAGCGATTTATCGAAATTCCCGGAAATTATCAGCCACCCTGCAAATGTTATTAGCGCGATGCTTATTACTGCAGGGACAAAGACTGCTGCCGTTTTATCCGCCAGGCTCTGGATCGGCGCTTTCGATCCCTGTGCTTCTTCAACCATCTTAATTATTTTGCCAAGCACGGAATTATCTCCCAAAGCAGTAACGGTATAATCGAATGAACCGGTGCCGTTTATTGTTCCTCCTATTACTTTTAAGCCGGGGCCTTTTTCCATAGGAATACTTTCGCCCGTCACCATGGATTCATCGATAAAAGAGCTTCCATTTATAATAATTCCGTCTGCGGGAATTCTTTCTCCGGGCTTTACTACGACAATGTCGCCCAATTGCAATTCCTCTAGCAGAACTTCGGTTTGGATTTCATTCCTTTTTACCAGTGCAGTTTTCGGTTTTAATTCTATTAGATTCTTTAAGGCCGAATTGGTTTTTACCTTTGCCCTGCTTTCAAGCCATCTTCCCATAAGGATTAGAGTAATTATCATTGCTGCAGTATCGTAGTAAACATGCGATTCTTCTCCGCTTGGCAATAAAAATCCGGGAAACAATGTAATGAATGCACTATATGCATAAGCCGATCCTGTGCCTACTGCAACGAGAGAATTCATATCTGCGGTAAAATGTTTTAGATTATTCCAGAATACAATGAAGAATCTTTTTCCCGAAATAAATATTACCGGAGTAGTAAGAATTAAAAGAATTTTATTAATGTAATCCATGGTCAGGGGAATGTAACGATGAAAATCCGGCAGCATCATTCCCATATTCATAATCGTTATGGGAACAGTCAAAATGAGAGCAATTACAAAATCTTTTCTTATTTTTTCGAGATTAGCTTTACCCGGAAACTCACTTTCTTTATCATCATTGTTTGATTTCTTTAAAAGAGTTGAATCGATTTTATATCCCGCATTCTCAACTCTTTTTATTATCTCTTTTATATCGGTTTTATCTTCCAGCTCGACCGCGGCTTTTTCCGTCGCCAGGTTAACCGAAACATTTTTTACCCCTTCAACTTTACCGATTGCTTTTTCAACCCTTGCAACACAGCTTGCACACGTCATTCCTTCTACCGGAATAATAATTTTTCTTAATCCGTTTTTTTCTTTTATTTCCATTTAAAATATAGAATTATTAACTGACGATTCATTTGTTAATCGTTAAACGTTAATAGTTTATCGGAAGGATACGGTTAACTTTTAGCGATTAACTTTTCCAATCGAGTAGAATTTAAGTACCTAAGTATTAATCAACAGGTACATAGCCTGCTTCCTTAATTGCCTTCAGAATATCTTCTCTTTTAATATCGGTTTCTTTATATTCAACTTCCGCGGAACCGATTCCCACATTTTTTACATTAATATTTAATTTGGATAATTCGTCTTTAACTGCTTTTACACAGTGCATACAAGACATTCCTTTTATTTCAATTTTTTCCGTTTTCATAATAACCTTAAGTTAAATTC
>DATKLQ010000496.1:0-2043 GCA_035542335.1 Ignavibacteriaceae bacterium
GTTAAAGTCTTAGGAATGATTAACATATTTTGCAGGAATGTTGCATTACTGTAATACTCAATTTCCATTCTAACACGCTCACCCGGGGCTAGTGTTTGTCTTCCATTTATCTGGGAAATGCCGGTTACCCCCGGCAAAAAATCTAAAACCTTTTTTTGTTCAGGAGTATAATTATCAGTAATAGAAACTATTTCAGGTCTTGGACCAACAAGAGACATTTCTCCCCTCAAAACATTTATAAAATTTGGAATTTCGTCTATACTCGTTCTTCTAAGAATTTTACCAACTTTTGTTATCCTTGAATCATTTATCCTCGTAATTTCGGGACCAATATCCAGAGCATTAGCTACCATACCTCTAAGCTTAAATAATTTAAATTTTTTTCCTTTATATCCTGTTCTCTCATGAAGAAAAAGTACAGGACCCTTTGATTCAATTTTAATAGCTATTGTAGCCAGGAGAAGAATTGGAGAGAAAACCACAAGGATAAAAATACTTATAATAATGTCCGTTAATCTCCTTATAAGATCGTTTTGCTTTCCCATAAGTTTAAGCTAAGATTATTTTTTATATTTTCTTAGCAAATCGGTTAACACATTGATAACCCGATCAACGTGTTCATCTTTCATTCCCGGGTAAATAGGCAGAGAAACTAGCCGCGGAAAAACTGCAGATGCTACAGGAAAATCTTTATTATCAAGATTAAAGGTTTGGTTGTAGTAAATATGCTGATGAACAGGCATAAAATGAACGCCGACACCTATATTCATCTTTCTTAATTCATCTATAAGCTGGGCACGGTTAATTTTTAAATATTCCAACTTTAGTCTTATTGGATATAAATGCCATGATGATTCCCTGTCTTCTTTAACTTTGTGCAATTCTATAACATCTAAATCTTTAAGAGCATTTGTATATCGTACTGCGATATTTTTCCTGGATTGCCACATCTGATCTACTTTTTTAAGCTGAGGCAAACCCAATGAAGCCTGAAGATCGGTAAAGTTGTATTTAAATCCGGGAGCAACTACTTCGTAATACCATGAGCCGGAATCTACATAGCGTTTCCATGCATCCCTGTTAATTCCATGAAGACGCATAATAGTGCATCTTTCGGCAATCTCCTCATCATTTGTGCAAATCATTCCTCCCTCGCCGGTGGAGAGAGTTTTGGTAGCATAAAAGCTGAAGCAGGTTACATCGGATATAGTTCCCACTCTTTTGCTTTTGTAGGAAGCCGGTAAAGCGTGCGCTGCATCTTCCATAACTTTCAGGTTGTGCTTCCGGGCAATTTCAAGGATCTCATCCATATCGCATGGCTGCCCGCCATAATGTACCGGAATTATTGCCCTGGTTTTGGGAGAGATAGCTTTTTCTATTTCATCTAAAGATATATTCAAAGTATCATATTCAATATCAATGATAACCGGTTTTGCCCCAAGATAGCAGACTATTTCTGCAGTAGCCGGGAAAGTCATTGTTGGTACTATAACCTCATCGCCCGGTTTTATACCATAAGCTTCAAGAGTCAGGTGTCCGGCAGCAGTCCAGGAACTAACAGCAATTGATTTTTTGGAGCCGATATAGGAATTAAAAGCATCTTCAAATTTTATAGTTTTGGGCCCCATGCTAAGCCATCCGGAGCGGATAGTATCTGCAATTTCATTCACTTCATCATCCGAAATGAATGGCCTATGAAATAACACAAAATCTTTATTCATAAAATTTTTTGAAAATTAAAATAACAATTTAGCTAAGTAATTTCCAAATAAGAATAGATAAACAAATCACTTAATCCTGGTTATCCAACATAGTATGTGACTTCGTAAAAAAGGGAACAAATTAAAAAGACTATAAAATGAAGGTGAAATCCTGGTAACCATTCTGCCTAATGGAGGAGCTAAAGTTAATTTCCACTTTGTTATTTCTCCTTCGGGAAAAAGTTCTCGAACTCTTTTAAATGGCATCCCCATTACATCACTATTTTGAGGGTTATTGAAAATGAAATCATACCAAAGAATTCCTCCACCAGGCTTAATAAGT
>DATKLQ010000497.1:0-2694 GCA_035542335.1 Ignavibacteriaceae bacterium
TAAAAAATAAATTTAGTGCTGAAGATAGCTTACGTTGTATAAGGCTATATTAATACCGGAAAAAATCACAATGATCTTCCTGATTCTATATATAATTTCCCGCTTACAATCCGCAGGCCACTTCCTTCTGACTGGCCTTCTGCAGCAGTTACTCAAAATAATATTGCTGTGCCAACAACTTTAGTAAAAGTTGATCCCGTAATTTAATTAACCTTTGATATAATTCCTGACGCAGGTGATGTGATAATTATGAAAAGTGATAAAATTATTAATAATCGGAAAAAGGTAAGAGAATAATAAATATAAAGAAATACAGCTTGCTGATTTTTCTGGTGGTCATGTTATTTTATTTACCTATGAAATAAAAGCCAAACCTATGAAGAAATAGGAATTGAATTCAGAATATTTAATAATTATCCGGTAAGGTTATTATATTATTACTCAAATAACAAAAATGTTTTCCGAATTATGAAAAATTTTATTCTTATCTTATTGTTTTTATTTATACTTATACAGAAAGGTTTTGCGGGTCCGGATTCAAAATTTGATTTTACCGGGCCAAGAGATCCTTCCCTTATCAGGGGTTTTAATTATACCCCGGCTAATGCAGAGTCCCCCCGTCATCATATTGACGCATGGGTAAAATATGACTCCGCAGCAACTGTTTTTGATCTTAATCTTGCAAAAAGCCTTAACCTTAACCAAGTACGCGTTTTCGTTCCTTATGCCGCATTTACCGAAACTAAAGAATCTCTTCCGGATAAACTCCGGCATTTCATCCGCGAATGTCATAAGAGGGGGATTGGAGTTATGCCTGTTGTCGGCAGCGGTCCCTGGATTAAGGATACTTCGTTGCGTTACCTTGGAATAGAATGGGTTAAGTTTCTTGTTAATGCGATATCGGATGAACCGGGACTTGCATTCTGGGATGCTATGAATGAACCTGATTGGCCTCCAACTCCAAAAGAATTAGTTTCGGCTAAATTTGAAAATGCCAAATTTATGGCAAAAACATTCCGCCAACTGGATCCAAATACTCCTGTAACAATAGGAATGGCTTTTGTTGACGGCATGATTGAATTAGCAGACTATGTAGATGTACTTCAGTTTCATGATTATATGCAGACTCGTGAAAAAATCAGAAATAATATAATTCGTGCAAAGGAATTTGCAGCAAAGATTAATAAGCCTTTAATAAATGGCGAAATCGGATGCATCGCGCGTGCCAATCCTTATGATATTACCCTCCGGGAACATATGAATGCAAAAGTAGGATGGTATATCTGGGAATTGATGATAGTGCGCAAAGGATGGGGTCCTGTCCACGGAGTTTTTTATGAGGATGGTACTGTCCGCGATCCCTCTATTACCGCCGCAATAATGGGATTTTTCCGTAAACGTACGGAAGACATACTTCCTTCTGATCCTGACAGGGAAGGCTGGGTAACAAAGATAATTGAGCTTAGCGATAAATGGCTTCAAGATAGCAGCAAAGCCTGGAAGGACGGTTTAGATATTGCCGAAACTGCCGCCAATCTTCTGGAAGCCGGTGAACTTACTGCAATGAGAATACCTCCTACATGGGAAGTTGAAATGTTAAGAAAAGGTGAAACTAAAATGGAGGCGCTTAAAGAACTTATTATAAAATTCAAAAAGCAGCTTGAGCCGTATAAAAAATCATCAGCTCAAAAGAATTAATATTTATATAAATTCAAAACAGAAGTTTTACAGAAAAAATTAAAGGTAAACTAAAATAATTGAGTGCATGCAGCGTTTAAAAAAATAAAAAAGCCGAAAACATTTCATTTTCGGCTTTTGTAGAACTTGTAGCGGGGGCCCGAAACAATAACTACAGAATTGGGTTTTTTGAAGAAAATCAAATGTTTTTTACACTCATTTGGGATAATAAAAAGAAAAACTTCAAAAATATCAAAATGTTATTGCGGAGAAACAGGGATACTCCTCACACCCTTAGAATTAATTAAAAACGAAATTTTATGACAAAAATATAGCAACAAATATTTTCTTATTTATCAAATAAATTACATATTAAACTTAATCCTTCCATATAACATTAGCTTGTTTTTCCCAGTTTGTAATTATATTTTCCCCAAATAAATTTTATCCTTTAAGAGTGAAATATTAAAAACACTACTAACAATTTTTCTGAGGATCATAAATGCCGGTAAATATATTCAATAAGCTTTAACTTTTATTTTGTTACATTTTCAAAATCACCGACTCCTTTAAACAGTACTTTAATTACTCTATTAATTTTATTCCTTTGGAATTCCATTTCATATTCGAAAATATTTCCGCTATAATTTGACCATACATAGAATAAAAATTTTTTTGAGTCTCCATTATTAAAATACTGAATTGGCAAGATTGCTTTATCTAAATTTTCATCCACATTAAAGCCGGGAATGTCTCTCACTGATTTAATAATTTTTCTTGAACCTTTAACAATATCGATATCCATTAGAAATTCTATAGATTCCAAATAATTTCCGATAGTATCAATATTATTATAATCAATGAATTTTTCTAGATAAACTTTATTAAACTTGCGAGTTTGGGGATCGTTCATTTGTTTAATTTTACCTTCTTGTTCTGCAAAGTAATATTCCCAAGTCAAAGGTACAGAGCCGATATATGCATAGTAAATATGTATGTTAAAAAAAGATATCTCTA
>DATKLQ010000498.1:0-3414 GCA_035542335.1 Ignavibacteriaceae bacterium
GATAGAAGAAACATTGCACAGTTAAACGGATGGATTGACGAGTAATGGAAATATTTGAAAAATGTTACAAGTTTTATAATGATAACAATTTTGCCCGTTCACTGGGATATCCTGCTAATCCAAGGATGGCAAAAGCATTAGGATTGTATCCTTTTTTTATTCCGCTTGAGAATAATGAAGGAAATGAAATTACAATCGACGGTAAAAAGTTCATTATGATTGGTTCGAATAATTATCTTGGTTTAACCAATCATCCCAAAGTTAAAGAAGCAGCTATTAAAGCTATTGAAAAATACGGTTCCGCATGTACAGGCTCCAGGTTCTTAAATGGGACATTAGATCTTCATATTGAACTGGAGGAAAAGCTTTCAAAATTCGTCGGAAAAGAGAGTGCTTTAGTTTTCAGTACAGGCTATCAAACCAATCTTGGAACAGTTACTTCTTTGGTAAAAAAGGATGATGTTGTTATTATGGATAAAGAAGTACATGCCAGTATAATTGATGCTGTCTATTTAGCAAAATCAAATAAGCATATAAATCCCAGATTCTACAAGCATAACAATATGGATGAACTCGAATTAATATTATGCGGGTGCCCCCGGCAGCAGCCAAAAATTTTAATCGTTGACGGAATTTTCAGCATGAGCGGCGACATCGCTCCATTAGCTATAATAACTTCCCTCTGTAAGAAATATAACTGCCGAATAATGGTAGATGATGCTCATTCAATCGGAGTACTTGGGAAGGGCCGCGGAACTGCAGCCCATTTCGGCTGTAACGATGATGTTGATCTTATTATGGGAACATTCAGCAAAGCCCTTGCTTCACTAGGCGGATTTATTGCAGGTAAAAAAGAAGTGATCCATTGGATACAGCATGTGGCACGCTCGTTCATATTCAGCGCCAGTCTTCCTCCTTCTAATCTTGCCTCGGTTATGGCAGCTCTTGAAGTTATTGAAGATGAGCCGGAAAGGGTTGAAAGAGTAAACGTTATTTCGGCTTATGTTAGAAATGAACTGCGGGATGCCGGATACAATATCGGCAACAGTAAAACTCCTATAGTGCCTATTATTATCGGAGATCAGTTTAAGGCCATACAAGCATGGGAATTACTCTTCAGAAATAATATATATACGAATGTAGCTATACCGCCTGCTGTTTCGCCTTCAAAATCTTTGCTTCGAACAAGCTACATTGCCACGCACACAGATGCTCAAATCGATAAAGTTCTTACTCTGTTTAAAAAATTAAAACAAAACATTTTTAGGACGAAAGAAACAGAGATGCCGGTAAATGGACAGCACATTTAAAAAAAATTATTCTCCTCTGCGGAAAATTATATTAATTGTTTTAGTAATAGCTGTACATGGTGCAGTTTGGGCATTTGTAAATAAATATAATTCAATCCGTTCTTCAAAAGACCTGCATGATCTTACCACTTCTTTCGATTCTCTTTTTCCTTATTTAGGATGGAGCTGGTTTCTTTATTATTTCGGTCATGTATATGTTGTTGGGGGATCGTCTATTGCAATTTGGAATTATGATAGGCATAATTTTGATAAAATTATTTTTTTGTTCTGCATGATGATTATTTCCGGCGGGATTATTCAGCTGGCATTACCTGCAAAGTCTCCCTTGCCGGATCAAATGGGTTTTGTTCATAAATGGATACATCAAAATATTTCTAATGACCCTTATGTGTGTTTCCCATCCATGCATGTTTCCCTAGCTGCGTTACCGACCTTTTTGCTTATTAAAAAGAATAAATTTTCTTTAATTAAAATTGCCCTTATAATAACCCTTTCACTTATTTTTATTTCCACCTTAATCCTTAAAGAACATTTTTTTATAGATGCTGCGGCAGGATTATTTCTTGCTTATTTCTTCTATATCTTGTTTAGTGCCGAGGTCTTTTAAAAATAAAAGGGAATAAAAAATGAATGAAATCGATAGGAAAAAATTATACAAAATACCCTGGTCTAAAACCGATAATGCAGGCGGATGGGTTGAAGTTACTGATTCATGTAATATTTCCTGCCCGGGATGCTACCGTCATAAATTAGAAGGTCATAGACCGCTTGATGAAATTAAGCAGGAAATAATCGAGTTAAAGCAAAAGTTGAACTGCGATAGAATTGGTATTGCCGGCGGAGAACCTCTTCTTTACCCTCAGCTTCCGGAAGTCGTCGATTTCATTTCAAAAAATGGTATGAAGCCCCTGCTGCTGACAAACGGCGAGCTTCTGACACGCGAACTGCTTTTAGAATTGAAAAAAGCAGGATTAATTAAATTTCATTTTCATGTCGACAGCGGCATGAATAGAAAGGGCTGGTTTGGAAAAAATGAAAAGGAAATGAATGAACTTCGTCAATATTATGCCGATATGGTATATGAAACAGGTAAAATACAATGCGGATTTAATATAACAATATTCAGATCCACTATTAAATATCTTAAAGACATTATAGAATGGGCAAGAAAAAATACTGACAAAGTTAATCATATATCATTAGTTGCACTCCGCGCTATTCCGCTTTCCCCTGGTATAAAGTATACGGTCAATGATAAACCGGTCGATGCTTCTGTATTCCAGCACAGCCGCCGTGAATTGAATGAAATCAATATTTCAACTTTAGAAATGTTGAATGAAATTAAAAGTTACTATCAGGATTTTACGCCGGCTGTATATTTAAGCGGAACATCTGAGCCGGAAACGTTTAAGTTTTTAGTTGCTATTCATATCGCATCAAGAAAAAATATTTATGGGTATATGGGTCATAAAGGTGTAGAAATTGTTCAGGTCGGCTACCATCTATTTAAAGGAAGGTATTTTGATTTTTTGAAAAACCCTGCCGCAGGAAAGAAAATCTTTTTACTTGCTCTTGCAGATAAGGAAATCCGGGGTGCACTAAAAGAATTTTTTAAAATTGTATTTAAGACTCCTTCTGAATTATTCAGAAAGATTTATATACAATCTATTTCGCTTCAGCAGCCGAATGAAGTTTTAAACGGTAAGCCCAACCTTTGCGACGGCTGCTTAAATATGATGATATATAAAAACAAGCTAATTCATTCCTGCCAGCTTGATGAGTATAGAATATTCGGTGATTTACTGCATCCGGTAATAAAAGAAAGCAGCATTATTTAAAGTTATGAGGAGAATAAAATGAATAATTCAACTGCAGGTTGTGCAATAGATGTTAGTAACCTATTTCGTTTACCATGGACCGCAGCGGATAACGCGATGACATGGCTGGAACCTACTCGTCAATGCAATATGCATTGCGATGCGTGTTTTCATGCTAATGATAATAACAGTATTAAGCCTATTGAACAGATTAAATACGAAATAGAGTCTATGTTGAGATTACGTAAATGTGATGCGATGCTGATTGCGGGCGGTGAACCTTTAAC
>DATKLQ010000499.1:0-14261 GCA_035542335.1 Ignavibacteriaceae bacterium
AACGTTGTTCCGTAATTATCGATATTAAATCCTAAATGCTTCTTATACCATTCCTTTATTTGATCGGGATTTTTACATTTAAAGAAAATCCCTCCTATTGAAGTAACTCTTTTCATTTCATCTCCCGGTTAAATGATTTATAAATTTTTATTCGCCGGCGCGTCTCAGCGGAGGAATTTTTTCTCCGTTTTCCGAATGCTTAATTAATTCTCCGAGCCGCTTTAATCTTGTTGCTTCCTGTTTTGCGCTCATTATCCACCAAAGTACAATCTTTTTATATGAAGGAGAAGCAGATTGAAAAAAATCCCGGGCTTTTTTATTTGCTTTAAGCTGCTTTTCGTATACAGGATCCAATTTAACATTTTCCCTTTCAAACGAATATTTTTCGGTTTTTTCCTTATCCCTCGATTCAAAAACTTTTAATCCCGATTCATGCATCAAACCGGCTTTCATTAATCTTTCGGCATGCTTTGTATTCACGGCACTCCAATAGCTCTTTGGTTTTCTTGGCGTAAAGCGGATCATATAGCTTTTATCATCAATTCTTTTGCGGACTCCATCGATCCATCCGAAGGCCAGCGCCTGATCAAGTGCTTCTCCGTAGGTTACGCTCGGTATTCCCGAATTTTTTTTATTAAAGCCAATCAATTGCTCCTCTTTTTTAGCATGGTTCTTTTCAAACCAGCTGCGAAGCTCCCCGGCAGATTTAAAGAACTTTATTTCCATAATCTATTTTTTATATAAAAATAATAAATTATCCCGACTATTGAGCCGGATCTCTCCCCTTCTGTTCAAGTGCGAGTTTATAAGATTTTATTAACAGACCGATTGCTTTATCCAAATCTTGTTCATTATTTAAATGAATGCTGATCCAGCCGCTTTGAGGGAATACATGATGAGGTTCTGCATCTCCCTTTTCAACAATTTCATTCCTGATTTTTTTAGGGAAAGGAATATCTACAAGGTGATTTCCGTGCGTATGCCCGATCTCTCTTCTTCCCAGCATGTAAGCTGTTCCGCCGAATCTATGCGGCAAGACTTTTACTCCTTCCAGCCCCGTCATCACATTATAAATTTTTTCCCTTGCATTTTTTACGGCCATAAACAATTCCAATCCCAATTATACATAAAATCCGATTTTAACTTTTAACTTTTAACTTTTAACTTTTTACTTTTAACTTTTAACTTTTTACTTTTTATTTATTTCATCAAAGTCAGGCATGTAAATTATTAAGCCCTTGGTCCTTTGAGGTTTTATGATAACCTGCAACCAATTGATCAAGATAATGATCGAGAAAGAAATCGAATGGGTCTTTTGCATCATCATCGATGATCTGCATGTCGGTATTTTCCATTGTAAGCTTTCCAAAGGTAAGAGATCCGCTCCGGATAGAAATCTCTTTAGCTTGCAGTTTAAAGAATATTCAAATTTTTATTTTTCATCGGCTTTTTAATTTTGTCTTAGCTGTTCTTTATTTTCGCAATCAAGAATGAAAGGTAAGACATTTAAACTTGAAATATTTTTTGATACATTTCATTTATAGAATCTTCAATAGTGATTTTAATCAAATAGTCTATTAAGAAGAAATTCTTCCCGGTATCGCAGAGGAAAAGATCCATGAGGCTGCTGATAGTTTCAAACAGATTACCAATTACAATTGAAAAAAAGGACGGGAAGCTTTCATTAAAAGAAAGTTCAGGGGGATTAGTATCCGGTTTAAGCTCGTATCTCGATTCGCTTAAAGGATCTTCATTCCCTTCAAAAACCGATTACGTTTGGCTAGGCTGGCCGGGCATCGAAATTGAGGAACCTCTCCAGCCGGAGCTTAAGAAAAATATTTTAAATGAATACCGGTCTTACCCGGTTTTCCTTCCTGAATCTTTGATGGAGAATTTTTATGAAGGCTTCTGCAATAATACAATCTGGCCTTTGTTCCATTATTTCCCTTCATATGCCCTTTATGAATCGGAATGCTGGAACTCATACAACCTGGTTAATGAAAAATTTCTTGAAGCCATCCTGGCTGTTTTAAGGCCGGATGATCTTATCTGGATCCATGATTATCATTTGATGCTGCTTCCGAAATTAATCAGAGAGAAGAAACCTGATGTACAGATCGGTTTTTTTCTTCATATCCCGTTTCCTGCGTATGAAATATTCAGCCTGCTGCCGAGTCAATGGCGGATTAAAATACTGGAAGGTTTGCTCGGTTCGGATCTTATAGGTTTTCATACGCAGGATTACACGCTCTATTTTTTAAGATGCATTAAAAGAATCTTCATGATAGAAAGCTCCGGCGGAAATATTACCGTTGATAAGCGTTTAGTTAGGGCCCGCACATTCCCGATGGGAATAGATTTTCAAAAATTCCAGAATTCTATCGTAAAAAGCGGGGTTCAGAAAGATGTGAAAAAATTCAGGCAAAGGCTTAAGTATGAAAAAATTATTTTATCGATAGACAGGCTGGATTACACAAAAGGAATACTGAACCGGCTCCAGGGGTATGAAATCTTTCTTCAGAATAATTCCGAATGGCTGGAAAAAATAATTTTAATCCTTAGAGTAATTCCCTCCCGGATCGGAGTTAAGCATTACAGGAAGATGAAAAAGCAGATTGACGAATTTGTGGGAAGAATAAACGGCAAGTTCGGAACTATAGGCTGGGCACCGATTTCTTATCAATACGGTTTTCTTCCCTTCAATCCCCTGGTCGCTCTCTACAGCATCTCGGATGTAATTCTTGTAACACCTTTAAGAGACGGGATGAATCTCATTTCCAAAGAGTATGTGGCCAGCAGAATAGACAAAACAGGAGTTTTGATTTTAAGTGAAATGGCTGGTTCAAGCAAAGAACTGACCGAATCGATTATTATTAATCCAAACAATAAAGAAGAAATTGCAGAAGCAATCTCCGCCGCTCTGAATATGCCTGTAAGGGAGCAGATTAGAAGAATTAAAATTATGCAGACACATCTCAGGACATTTGATGTAGTAAAATGGGCAGATGATTTTATCCGGGAATTAATTTCCTCAGGGGGGGATGTAAATTTAAACGCTGAACAGCCAGTTTAAAGTTCAAGTTCAAGTTTAAGTTCAAGAAGTTCAAGTATAGGACCCCGCTCTTGAACTTGAACCTGAATTTGAACTACCTTTCTATCCACCTCGTCATCAACGTTCTTCCGTTATCCTTAAAATTATTTTTTAGATAAAGGTTCTTAGCTGCTTCATTATCTCTTTCAACCTCTAGGTGAACTGCATTTATTCCGAGCTTCCTAGCCTCATTTACCACAAAATTCATTGCCGCCTTGCCGATCCCTTTTCCCCTGAATTCTTCCTCAATAAATAATTCATCTATAAAAGCATCTCTTCCTTTATATTCAATACTGTAACCGAATGCGAGAATCATATAACCGACTGCCCCGGAATTAAATTCAATAATCCAGAGTCTCCCTAAATTCTCATTATTGATTAGATCACGGAGAGGCTCTTCATTTTTCTTTTCATCAAAAGGATAACTGCTGATTCCGTAAAAATTTTTCATGAATTTTAATATCCCGGATATATCCTCCAAAACAGCCGGCCTGAAATTGATATCCATATAAAACTCTTTTAATGGTTATACTTAACAATATAGATTTTTCAAATAATATTCAGGCTATTCGTAAAGTTTTCCATTTTCAGCAGTAATTCATATCATTATATTTGAATTATGAAAAATGCTGAATTTAAAGAAAACGGTGTAGTTGAAGAGTTGACAGCAGACAAAGAGAGGCGGAGGTTAAAACAGAAAGTCCTGCTCAAAGGACTTACTCTCGGCGAGCTTGAAGAGTATTTTATTTCATGCGGCGAACCCAGGTATAGGGGCCAGCAGGTTTTCAACTGGATGTACAATCATCTTGCGGTAAACTTCGACGAAATGAGAAACCTTCCTAAAACACTGCGTTCAAAATTAGATGAAGAAAATGAATTAAAAACCCTGGACTACCTGGATTCCATAGTTTCCCCGGAAAGCGGAACAAGAAAATTTATTTTTCAAACCAAAGAAAAAAACAAAATTGAATCGGTAATTATCCCCGAGCAGAAAAGAATTACTTTATGCATATCTACACAAGTAGGCTGTCCTCTTGACTGCAAGTTCTGTGCGACGGGATTAATGGGTTATAAAAAAAATCTTAGTGCCGGGGAAATATTCGATCAGTATATGCTTGCTTCAAAAGAATACGGGAAAGCTAAAATAACAAATATTGTTTACATGGGGATGGGTGAACCGCTTTTAAACTATAATAATACCCTAAACTCACTTAGAATTTTCGGGGATGAACTGACTAAAGGAATAAGCCTGAAGAAAATCACAGTCTCCACCGCAGGTATTGCTCCCAGGATAAAAGATCTTGCGGATACGAATTTAAAGGTGAAGCTGGCTTTTTCCCTCCATTCATGCTTTGAGGATATAAGAAGCAGAATTATGCCTATAAACAAAAAGTATTCTTTAAAAGAAAATTTTGAAGCCTTAAGGCTTTATTCCAAAAAAACAGGCACCCGGATTACATTTGAATATGTCATGCTTAAAAATATAAACGACAGAGACGAGGATTTAAAGGCGCTTATAAAATTATCAAAAGAAATTCCCTCGAAGGTCAATGTCATTCCTTTTAATTCTTTAAAGCATATGAATCCGCATGGAATTTCTGCAGAGCTTGAATCTTCACCCAAAAAGAGGATTGAAGAATTTTCCCGGAAGTTAAGAGAAAAAGATGTCACCGTAATTGTGAGGCTTACGCAAGGGGAAGATATTGCAGCGGCATGCGGACAATTGGCCTATTCCCCAACCCCTTGGAAAGGATAGATGAGACCCGTTAATATTACGCCGGGAAAAACTAATGAAAAAACTTACTCATGATGAAATTTCACAAAACCGAAGTACACTCGAAACACTTCATAAAGTAAAAAAACTCCCTGTTTATGCACTTTTAAACAGCATCAGAAGCTCGTATAATGTCGGAGCGATTTTCCGAACTTCAGACGGAGCAATGATTGAAAAACTTTATCTATGCGGCTATACTCCGAAACCCGGAAAGACCTCAGACCCTTCTCAGCGGAATCAGGCAATCACAGTAAAGGAAATCTTAAAAACGGCGCTCGGTTCAACACAAAGCGTCAACTGGGAATACGTTAAGAATCCTAAAGAGGTTATATTGAAACTGAAGCAGCAAGGAGTAAAGATATGCGCACTCGAGATGACTGATAAAAGCATTCCCTATTACAACCTTTCTATAAAAGATTTCCCCCTATGCCTGCTAGTCGGTAATGAAATAACGGGAGTATCCCAGGAGCTTATCGAACTCTGCGATAATTCGATTGAAATTCCTCAATACGGCATCAAACAGTCCTTGAATGTAGCAGTTGCTTACGGTATTGCCGTTTTTGAATTGAGGAAAATATTTGATTTAAATAAAACCACATCATAATTATTTTTTATCATTTTAAGACTCTTTTTATTTATTCAGCTTAAAATCGTCTATTTTTTGCTGTGTTTTCGTACACAACTGCAGGCATGATTGTTTATAGTATTTTCAAAATATAGATTTTCGATTATTTTTGTTTTCCTAACTATAAATTTTAGAATTATTCTAAATTAAAAAGAGGGTATATGAGAGCACTAGTAATTTTATCTATCTTATTTGCATTCCTTATCACTCCCGTAATAAATGCACAGAAGACAGATAGTTCATCAGCAAACGAAATGGATCCTAAAGCTGCTTCATATTATAATGATGCAATACAGTTTATGAAAGCCCAGCAATATCAGGATGCTTTGAAATTTTTAGACTCGAGTTTAATGATTTCAAAGGATTATAGGAGTTATTTTCTTCAGGGACAGGCATATCTAAAACTGGATCAGGCAGATAACGCAAAAAAATCTTTCGGTGAATGCTTGAAATTGAACCCTAACTTTGAAATGGGCTGGATGGGATCGGGCGATGCCCATTTTGCAGCAAAAGAATATGATTTGGCAATGAACGATTATAAGAAAGCCGCAGAAGTCAGTCAGAATCCGGAAGTTAAGAAAAATGCACAGGAAGCCATAATCCGGGTTGCTGATGCCAGAGCTAAAGAAGACTATAATAAAGGCCTGGCATTTTTGAAATCGAATCAATTCAACGAAGCCGAGGATGCTTTTAAAGCTTCAATTGCTAAAAACGACTCTTTCGATCTGGGCTACATTGGTTTAGCTACTGCACAAGCTGCCAATAAAGATTATGAAGGTGCAATTAAAAGCTATGAAAAAGCTCTTAGTTTAACTAAAAACGAAAATCTGAAAAAGAGCATTAAAGATGGACTCGCAAAAACTTACATAATAGCAGGGAATAACGCTTTCAAAGAAAAAAAATATGATCAGTCGATCAGCTGGATGATGAAATCACTTGAAGTTTCTCCTTCCGATGCTGCATATCTCGGGCTGGCAAAGGCATACATTGAAAAACAAAAATATAAAGATGCAGTAACGGCTTTAGATAGTGCAAAGACAGTACAAAAAGCTATTTCCGACGGTGCAATTGCATATTACACCGGGGTAGTCCAGCTTAATATGGGAGAAGAAAAGCAGGCAATCGAATCCTTCACAGAGGCATTGAGCGATCCTACTTATAAAAAAGCCAGCCAATCCCAAATTGATTACATAAAAGCAAAACAAAAGGGAGCTAAGTAATTTTCCAGGTTATTTTCCGGAGCAGAGAAAAATATTTCTGCTCCGGAAGATATTTACACGCCTTGACACTTTTTCAAAATAAAACTTCCTAATTATATATCTTTGAAAAAAAAGAAAATAATTATAACTTGACTTGCCGCTGAATAAATTTATTTAAGAATATTCAGCCGCTGCAAACTCCGTACCTCACTTTTTTCTAATTAAAATAATGAGAGCTTCATGAAAAAATTATTCGCTAAAAAGCCGCTCGAAGTTTTGCTTGAAGAATTAAAGGGTGAAAGCAGATTAAGAAGAATATTGGGACCCGTTGCATTAACAAGCCTCGGCATCGGGGCAATAATCGGTACGGGTATATTTGTCCTGACCGGCATTGCAGCACACGATAAAGCCGGTGCTGCTATAACATTATCCTTCGCAGTAGCCGGTGTAGCTTGTATTTTTGCGGCCTTATGCTATGCGGAATTTGCTTCAATGGTTCCGGTTGCGGGTTCTGCGTATACATATGCCTATGCAACGCTGGGGGAATTGTTTGCATGGATCATCGGCTGGGATCTCATACTTGAATATGCTGTTGCATCCGCAACGGTTGCACACGGATGGTCTCATTACTTCCAGGATTTTATTGGGATATTCGGGCTTAAATTGCCTTATGTATTAACTAAATCCCCCTTCGATTTTGATCTTGGTACGGGATTATTATCTTCAACAGGAACAGCATTGGATCTGCCTGCGGTAATAATCGCAGCTTTAATTACAGCAATATTGGTAAAAGGGATTAGAGAGAGCGCAGGCTTTAATGCAACTATGGTTATAATTAAACTGACAATAGTTCTTCTTGTAATTATAGTCGGGATATTTCATATAAATCCGGCTAACTGGACTCCCTTTGCTCCGTTTGGTTACACCGGGTTCAGCTTTTTCGGAAAAACAATTTGGGGGCAAACCGGGTTAGGAGGGGCGCCTGTAGGTGTGCTTGCCGGTGCTGCAGTCATATTTTTTGCATACATCGGCTTCGATTCAATCTCAACGCATGCCGAGGAAGCCAAAAACCCGCACAGAGATGTCCCGATTGCAATTATTACTTCTTTAATAATCTGCACTTTATTATATATCAGCGTCTCGGCAGTATTAACCGGAATGGTCCCTTATGATAAGATTAATATTGACGCACCGGTTTCGAATGCATTTAAACAAGTGGGGCTTGAATGGGCACAATTTATTGTTTCAATCGGAGCTATGGCCGGAATTACCTCTGTGCTTTTGGTGATGATGCTGAGTCAGCCTAGGATATTTTTGGCAATGGCGAGAGACGGGCTGCTCCCGAAAGGATTATTCGGTGCAGTTCATGAAAAGTTCAGAACACCCTGGAAATCTACAATATTGACGGGAATTTTTGTGGCAACTTTAGGAGGGCTGCTTCCCTTAAGGATTTTAGCGGAACTAGTAAATATAGGGACTCTCTTTGCTTTCGTGGTAGTCTGTTCGGCAGTATTAATTATGAGAAGGACTCATGCTGATGCCCATCGTCCATTTAGAGCACCATGGGTTCCGTTTGTTCCGGTAATGGGAATTTTGACCTGCCTAATGTTGATGTTTTCACTTCCGGCAGAAAATTGGCTGAGGCTTTTCATCTGGCTGGCAATCGGAATGCTGATCTACGGATTCTACGGAAGAAAACACAGCATAATGCGCCGCCTGGAGCCGGGAAAGGTTAATAGTTCCGAAACATCATATACTGAACGTGCAGTTTAATCTTACTTCCAAAACAGCCAGAAATTGCAAAATTACAAGATTATGTTTTTAAATCTTGTATAATTATTTAATTAGATCTCTTAGAGATTACTTCTTCGGTTTGTTTTCTGCGGTCATATCCTTAATTGCGGCTTTTGCCTGCTCATCATTAGGATCAAGATC
The DNA here is from genome assembly GCA_035542335.1 of Ignavibacteriaceae bacterium. Classification (GTDB taxonomy): domain Bacteria; phylum Bacteroidota; class Ignavibacteria; order Ignavibacteriales; family Ignavibacteriaceae; genus DATKLQ01. The sequence continues at coordinate 8,625 of DATKLQ010000499.1, forward strand.
AAGCACCTTCCTCCAGTATTCCAATGATTCCTGCTTATCATTTTTCAAGAAATAATAATATCCGAGGTACTTGTAAGCTTCAATAACTTCCTTCCTGAACTTAGATGTATCTGAATTCGAAACAGAAAGGAATTTTTCATAGTACGGCTTAGCCAGCCCTTGCTCGGATTCGGGATCAAAATTAGCTTTTACTCTAGCTTTCCAGAAATAGGCAATTGCAAGATCCGGAACTTTAGATGACAGAGTTCCAAATGCAGTATCGGCCTGAGCATAATCATCGGATACTGTCGTTCTTGCTTGTGTCCACCATTGGTCTTTTATTGATGCCCATTGTCTTTTTTGAGGAGCTTTCTTCAGAATCGTTTCCATTTTTGCATTGAAGTTGCTTTCAGCCTGCATCTTTTGATCAGGATTGGAAATGTCCGCCTGATAGTGCATCAGAGCTGTTCTGACTTCAGTGGGCTGGTTTTCTTCGAGCTTCAATAGAGTCTTCAAGGTGTCGAGCATTAGGCTTATAGCTTTGTCGCCCTGGAAATAATAAGCCTTTCCTAAATCAAAATACTCCTGAGCAGTTTTATCTTTTTTCTTTTCCAAAGTCGATACAACACAATCCCAGTTTCTTTTTTGATAGCAAAGAACGGAAATTTTTCCCAAGACATCTGTCCGGGTAGTATCTTTATTATATAATTTTCCGAGAATATCTATCGCAAGAGAATCATTCCCCGTTTGAATAAGCAAATCGGAGTAATTTTCATAATCGGTAGGAAGGTATTCGGTAACGGGAAGTCCAAGTCTGAAGAGTTTTTCAAAATAAGATTTGCTGTTATTTATATCATTTATTTTAAAATACGAATAAGCGAACATTCTAACGGCAACAGGATTATCAGGTTCTGCCTTAATAACATCCTTAAGAATATCGATGCTTTTCTGGTATTCCTTATTCAGATATAAAATCGAAGCATATCTTCTTTTCATATCCAAGGTAGGCTCCGAATTTTTCATATAGCTGCTGTAATAGTCAGCGGCCTTAGCGTAGTCTTTCAGCGAATAGTTCAATTCGGCAAGCTCATAATAAGCAGGTGCATAGTCCGGGCTGCCTTGAACCGCTTCATCAAGGAGCGAAATTGCTTCATTAAAATTATTTATTAAAATATAAACTTTTGCTTTCCGAGTTTTTGCTTCAGGATTCCCGGGATCGTTATCTATTGCTTTCTGAAAATTTTTAATGGCATCGGTTCCGTTTCCCCGGGTTAAGTAGATATTACCGAGCGCTATATAGGCCGAGACTTGCTTTGGATTAATTTTTAAAGCTTCATTAAGGAGCTCGACGGCTTTATCATAATTTTTTATTTTTGAATATCCGTCAGCCAGCACGACATAAACCTGCGCATTGGATTCATCACCTTCGTCAATAGCCTGTTCCTGGTACTTGTTTGCTTCAGAGTTATTTTTCAGCGCAATATATACTTTTGCAAGTCCTGCATAATTTAAAGGAAATTCTTTATCGGCCTGGATTCCGTTCGAATAAAGATTCTTAGCGGAATCATTTTTTTCCTGGAGAAAACAAATTTCCCCGAGGTAGAAATATGCCTGTGCTTTAGTATCACCTTTCAGGAAGGCGGCGAAGTAGTTATTTGCCTGGTTATATTTTTCATTCTGAATCAGTTTAAGCCCGACTGAAAAGTCCTGGGAAAAAACTCTTATAGATAACAAAACAAATAAGAGAATGAAAGCCGCAATTTTTTTATTATTCATTTTTAAACCCGGTTAATAGTTTATGTCCTCATTAATTACTTCTACAAGCCTTACCGGCATGGTTGCCGGGACTAACCCGAATTTTAAAACGATCCTCTGTCCTTTTTCGCTTGCAATAAACGCCGTAAGCCCGGTACCCAAACCCGCATACGCCTCCTTGCTTATTATATAAACTTCACGCCAAAGCGGATAGCTCTTTTGAGCGATATAAGCCTGGTATGGCTTATAATATTCCGAAGTATCGGTCAATGCCACTTCTAAAACTTTTACCGTTTTTAGAAAATTTAAATTAGTTGTATCGTCTCTATCGCTGATCCAGTTTACTCCAATAACTCCAATGGTATTTTTTTCTTTTGAAACATAATTTATTACAGCTGTGCTGGAATCAAGGGCATAGCAATTTTTTGATAAGGAATCCACCCCGGTTTTCTGTTTTAAAAAATTAATTGTACTGGAATTATTATTATCAAATACCACCTTAACGTTTTTACCGTAAGGGTTCTTAGGGCTGCCTAACAGCAGTTGCTTTATTTCATCTAATGTAATAGTTGAATCTTTTAATTGCTTGCTGCCAATCAACGCGACAGCATCATAGGCAATTTTTGTTACTCTGGGCACTATTTCCCATTTCTTAAATTGTTCTATTTCTTCTCTATTTAAGTTTCGTGCGGCCACAATTAATTTGATGGTATCGTTCATTATATCGTTAAAAGCCTGCCCCTCGGGTTTATAATGGACTTCGACGTCGGCGTACTTATAAATCCCCTCAAAGGTTTTAACTTCCGAATCCATTAGCGGCTGAAAAGTTTCATCGACGGAAATAGAGAGGGAACCATAAGTTGGAGTGTCCGAATATTCGGATTTGCAACCGCTGATAAGAAGAAATAATAGAGCAGTAAAAAACAGGAATAAAACTTTGCCCGGCAGAAATGAAGATATGATACTATTCTTCTTCATTTTTTTCCAAATCACTTTCTCTTTTTTTCTTTAAAGCAATGTAGAATCTGAAGAGACCATAAATAATCAGGATTAAACCAACCCCAAATTGCTGGAAGCTTGAGAAATTAAATATATTTTTTGCAACCAGGAAAAATATCCCCAAACCTATATATAGGATGGACATTGCAAAACTAAAAATGCTTAAAAAAGACAAAATAGGGCTTTCGGAAAACGGATCCTACTGCAGTTTAAATACAATAGGAATCATTACTTGTACTTTTACCGGAACGCCTCTTTGTTTGCCCGGTTTGAATTTTGTTTGTTTTATTGCATTCTCAGCAGCTTCATCCAGACCGGCGCCTAATCCTTTTTGCACTACCGTTTTAGTAACATTTCCCTTTTCGTCTACAAACGCTAAGACGTAAACCTTACCTTCAACACCCGCTCTTTTAGCGATTTCGGAATACTCTATTTTAGCTTGAATTCCCTGGATTCCGCCGATCGGTTCAGGCATTTCTTCTACTGCGACAAAATATTGCGGAGCTTCTTCTTTTTTCTCTTCTACTACTTTTTCCTCAACTTCCAAAAGGCTATAATCAACCCCGCCTTCGCGGCCTTCCTCAGTTTTTGCGCCCGGATCAACATTTTTTAATTGTTCAATAGTAGGAAGGGATTCCTCCTGCACCTGTTCATCCGGCTTAACTACGGGCGGAAGGAACCTAATAGTAGATTTCAAAGGAGGTGGTGCCTCAACGGGTTGAACTTCCTTTTGTTCCCCGATAGAGGGAGGAGGGGCAAGCTGCGTTATTGTTACTTTCTTTCTAGGTTTTACGGTTGTATCCTCGGGGTTTATCATTCTATATATGAAAGGTCCCGTAGTGACTAGAATAAAGAAAATAATAGCAATCCACATAGCAAAAGTAAGGTAAGTCTTATATGCTTTTCGAAGCTTATAAGCACCGTATTCCTGGTTTTTGCGAGCAAAAATCAGCTCGTCTAAGTCGATTTTATAAGTTAGTTCAGCCATAATATTTATCTCTTATAATTTCTTAATTAAATCCAAATCAACAGGAGTAATGTCAACTATAGCATAACGTTTGACACTAGTGATATTCATTTCATCCAGAATATCCACCACATTCTTATAACTTGCATCATCAGTAGGTTTTATAAGAACTACCAAGTCCTTAACCGAAGCATTTTTTTCCAACAATACTTTTCTTATACCATCGGCAGAAAAATTGGTTTCCTCGGGAGGATTTTTGGGATCAGGCAGCCCCTGGTACCAGAAAATTCTATTATCCTGCCCGATTATCACAGTCAGAGCTTTAGATGCTTTAACTTTATTTTGTTCTTCATCGCTTACTTGCTCCTTCGGCTTAACCGGCATGTTAATTTCCATTGTCTGCGGTTTGCTGAATGTAGTAGTAAGCATAAAGAATGTTACCAGTAAAAACCCCAGATCGACCATTGGCGTAAGATCGACCCTGGTAGACATTTTTTTTCTTCCCTTCTTTTTTCCCTTCTTACCCCCAGCCTGCTTCTGCTCTAATTCAGCCATAACATATTCTCCTTAACTTAAAATTCCTTTATATTTTTTTATACTCTTTCAACAAATCAAAATCAGCCGGATCAACATCAACTATTGCATATCTTTTCACATTTGTAATATTCATTTCATCAAGTATATCAACTACATTTTTATAGCTAGCGCCGTTTGTAGGCTTAATAAGAACTATCATTCCATCGATCGAAGAATTCTTTTCCAGGAGCACTTTTCTTATACCTAGTGCTGAAAAATTAGTTTCTGCCAAAGGATCCAACGGCTGGGTAGCAAGACCCCGGTACCAAAACAACCTGTTCTCTTCATCAATAATTATATGCACCGTTTTGGAAGCAGCGACTACCGGAGCAGTAACGGGAGGATCGCCAGCACGAGGCTTGACAGGCATGTTAATTTCCATTGTCTGGGGTTTACTGAAGGTAGTGGTAAGCATAAAAAATGTAACGAGGAGAAATCCCAGATCCACCATCGGAGTCAGGTCAACTCTCGTGGACATTTTTTTTCTCCCTTTCTTTTTCCCCTTTGTACCGACCTGTTTCTGCTCTAACTCTGCCATAAATTACATCCCCTTTAATTTGTTCGGATCTGCTTCCAAGTCTGTTATTAAATTGAATTTATTTACGTTTTTATCCTGCAGAGTATTTATCACTTTATGAACTATGGGCCAAGGACAGCCCTGATCGCCTTTAATAGTGATGCGTACATTAGGATTAGAAAGCCTGCCCTGCATTATCCAAACGCCGAGCTCATTATTAGAAGAATCAATAGGGACGCCGGGCTGGTTATAAATTTTTCTTTCGTAATCATCCCTCCCCAAGTAATCTTTTAATTGATTCAGAGGAACCCCGATACTGCCCGTAAGAACAAATGCTTTTTCCTCTTCGGCAGTAAATTGAAGGACCGGGTATTTTTCACTCATTTTGGCAAGGAGTTTTTCCCTTGAAAAATTTTTATTATCCATACTGAAAAAAACTTTTCCTTCTTTAGTAATTGTAATATTCATGATATCGGTATCGGGAAGCTTAATTTCCGAAATCGATGAAGGAGTATCTACAATTACGCTTTCATCAGATTTAAATTGAGTTGTCAACATAAAAAATGTCAGCAGGAGGAAAGCCACATCGCACATTGCAGTCATATCTATCAATGTGCTTTTCCGAGGAATTTTTACTTTTGGCATAACGAACCATCTAAAATAATATTAAACAAATTAATTATAATGAGAAGCAAAGTTCTGCACAATAGCGACGCCCGCTTCATCAATGCTGTAAGTCATCTTATCAATTTTTGTTGTAAAATAATTATAAAATATAATGGCCAAAGCCGATGAACCAATGCCGAACGCAGTATTGATTAGAGCCTCGGAGATACCTGTAGCA
>DATKLQ010000500.1:0-8427 GCA_035542335.1 Ignavibacteriaceae bacterium
CAAGAAATGAAAGAGAAATCTGGTTTAGGTGCAGGAACAATTCCTTTTCTTCTCGAGATAATCTTTCGCGGCCGTCAAGAACAATTATTGCGAAATCCGCCGCCGCAAGAGCTTTTAATGTTTTATTTAACCTCTTCTCTCCGAGTTCAACAATATCATCAATCCCGGCAGTATCGACCAGAACAACAGAGCCGTACGGAGAAAGCTCAACCGATTTTTTTATAGGATCCAGGGTTGTTCCGGGCGATGCGCTTACAGTGCATGTATCCTGGCCGATCAATGAATTCATTAGAGAAGATTTGCCGACATTTTTCCGGCCGATTAAAACTATATGTTTCCTTACGGATTTAGAGATGCCGTTCAAACTTAACCCCTGAAATATATGCAGCATTATATGAATGATTTTCCCCGGCTCCTGGGCTTTTTAATGAACCGGAGCATTGTTTCTTGATCTGCATAATAATTAATTTTTTGATAGAAATTTCAAAAAGCGTTCCATTAGCCTTTTTCTTCATTTAGCCCTCAATCAGGTCGATAATAACTGAGTATTTGAAGGATTTAAATCTTTTTATAAGGTTTTTTCTCTTTTTTAAGAAAAAAAATATTAAAGAAAATCATTGGATTTTAAAATTTGCCAAAAGGCAATTACTGAATTCTTTATAGTTGAATAGTAAATGGTTAGTACTTGAAAGATTTCTTTATTGAAGAAAATTTTAAAAGAAAATTGATGCTTATTCTTTAAATGACTTGAGTACGCTTTTTATCAAAAAGCTTAAGATTTTTTTAAAACGGCTCCGGTAGAGGGGTTCAAAACTATTTTTGAATTTATTTCTCCGAGTACATTTGTTCCCGATTCTTTTTCATCCGCCAGAATTTCCCAATTCCCTTCGGGTAAAATAAACTCTTGAATATTATTCCGGTCCGCGTTAAATAAAATAATGAATTTATCTCCCTCATGATCTATTTGATAAGCCAGTGCAAACGGATTCCCTGATGTTTTAATAAAATTAATTTCCTTATAATCTGCTCTCCTAAAAGCCGGATATTCATTTCGTAATTCAATAAGACCTTTGTAATAATTAAGCAGTTCTCTATTTATCTTTGCATGTCCATAATTAATGTAGTTGGTTTCATTATCCTTTTCATAACTATTATGATCTATTTTTCCTTTACTCTTATCGGGTGCGTGAGTATTTCTGGAAATAACTTTGCTCCGGGCAAATTCCTGCCCTTCATCGATCATTGTAATGCCCTGCGATGTAAATAAAAATAATGCGGCGAGCTTATTTAATTTCAATTGGAGAGGAGTTAGCTTGGAATGTTTATCAATATCATGTATGATACTGTCTTCCTTCACATCTCCGAGGGCTATACGGATAAAATCGCCAAGAGTATAACCATCATGCGATTCGAGGTAATTAACCGAATGTTCTTTTTTTTGAAACAACCCGGATTTATCCCTGAGCAGAGTTCCGTTTACATAGCTTTTAATTCTGTCCGGATCATTATTGCCGTACCAGTTTCCGAAAATCCATCCCGGTCCGTTGATCGGATTTTCACCTTTAATCCCGTTTCTCATCTGATCATTCCAGCTGCTCCAGCCCCTCAATGAAAAGCCGGTCGGATCGTATCCGCCTCCCCAGGGCTCGCATATAAGAACTACATCCGGATTTATCTTTTTTGCTTCTTTGCCGATAAGCTCTATTGTTTCCCAGTCAATTAATTTTCCCAGATCAAATCTAAATCCGTCTACATGATATTCGGTCATCCAGTAAAGAATACTTTCTACAATCAGTCTTCTCATCATCGGGGCTTCGGTTCTTAAATCGTTCCCCGTACCGCTTTGCGCAATAAAGTTTCCCTTATTATCAAGCCTGAAATAATATTTTTTATCTATTTCCTTAAGATTCCCGGATTCATATTCCGAAATATGATTATAGACTACATCCATTATAACCGCAATCCCCTCTTTATGAAAAGCTTTAACCATATCTTTAAAATCATCTATTTGCCTGCCTGACTCTCCTTCCCATATATTCCATCCCAACTTGGTTAATCCTTTTCCGCTGTAATAACTTTCGGGCGCAAAAAATGCGGCAGTCATGTAGCCCCAATGATTTCTTTCGTAGGGATTCCAGGTGTTGTATTTCCCAAAAGCATGACGGTTGTAGGGAACTTCAATATTTGCGAACTCCTGGCACGGAAGCAGCTCAATTGCATTAACTCCAAGCTGTTTAATATAATTTATTCCGCCGTTTACTCCTTTTTCAATAAGACCATTATAAGTTCCGGGCTTCTTGGCACCTGAAGTAGGATGAGCGGTCATATCGCGGACATGCATCTCATAAATAATCAGGTCTCTCCAATCTTTGCGGATCCAGGTATCATTCTCCCAATCATAATTATTTTCTTTAACGACAAGAGATTTTCTCGGGCTCATGTAAGTATTAAAGGTAGCCACCGCTTTTGAGTAAGGATCGATGCACAGCGGGGCATCTCCAGCCGCAGAATCATGGAATACCCTATAACCATAAAACCTTCCGCATTTTTCATTATCGAGGCTGCATTCCCAAACCCCGTCTTTATCCTTATTCATCTTATATGAATTTCCTATACTATCTTCGACGGAATGGAAGTTAACCAACAGGACTTTTAGGGCATTAGGCGCAAATAACCTGAAGAATGTTTTATCTTTTTCTATAAAAGAGCCGAGCTTTTTATTTGAAAAATATTTGTCCAGTTCTTTGATTCCATCGGAATCTATTTTGATTTTAGCTTTTAGATCGTTTTTATTTTTTTTAATTTCAAACAATTTAATTCCTATTAAGTCATAAGTAATTAAGAATATCAAAATCAATACCGCAGTTAAGAATTTCATAATTAAGCAGGATTTTAATTTTTTACCGTATAATTGATAAAAAAGATTCCATAATAATACAGGCAGGAACTCATGATACTAAATTCAGCCCTCAGTCTCCGGCCAAGATCTTTCCGTCAACAACCGGGGTAACGCATATAAGCGGTTTTTCCGGAACATCAAAACTTAAGAATATCTCCTCGAACAATTGGAAATGCATTCCCCTCTCTTCAAGCTTAGCAAATTTATTATACTTCATGAATCTGCCTAATCTATTTGAAGGGGCTTTAAAATGATAAGCTCTCGAAAAATCTTCGCGGGCTTTGCTCTTAAGAAATTGAATCTTTGATTCGTCTTCGCCGTCTATTTCATACGCAATTGCCCTGAACTCTTCGACATAATCATTATTAATTATTAAATAAATATTTAAGATTATTTCATTCATAAATAAAGAAATTATTTAAAGAAGATCCGGAATCTGCCTGATAAAAAAATTATCTCTGGGGGCCTATCATTTTTTCCGGCTTAACAATTTCATCAAATTCTTCTGCGGTTAAAAGATCAAGCTCAATTGCAGCTTCCTTTAATGTTTTATTCTCTTTAAATGCTTTCTTAGCGACTTTCGCCGAATTATCATAACCGATTTTAGGATTTAATGCAGTTACAAGCATTAAAGAATTTTCAACATATTTATTGATATTAATTTCATTTGCCTGGATACCGTAGACGCAATTATCGGTAAAGCTTTCGCATGCATCTGAGAGCAGACGGATTGATTGAAGCACATTAAAAATAATTACCGGTTTAAAAACATTAAGTTCAAAATTGCCGCTTGCACCGCCGATGTTTACAGTTACATCGTTTCCGAAAACCTGGGCACATACCATAGTCATTGCTTCCGACTGGGTCGGGTTCACCTTCCCCGGCATTATAGAGCTGCCGGGTTCGTTTTCCGGCAGAATTAATTCCCCGATTCCGCAGCGGGGACCCGAACCGAGCCATCTTATATCGTTAGCGATTTTCATTAAACCGGCAGCCAAAGTTTTCAGTACTCCGCTTAATTCAACCATTGCATCATGCGCCGCCAATGCTTCAAATTTATTTCTTGCAGAGACGAACGGCTTGCCCGTCAACTCAGCAATCTTTTGTGCGGATTTTTCCGCAAATATGGGATGAGTATTCAAACCTGTTCCGACAGCGGTTCCTCCTAATGCAAGCTCATACAGCCTTGGCAGGCAGCCGTTTATTCTTTCCAATCCGTTTGTAAGCTGCTGTACATAACCTGAAAATTCCTGCTGAAGGGTAAGAGGTACCGCATCCATTAAATGTGTTCGTCCGATTTTGATAATATTTCTGAAACTCTCAGACTTGTCATTTAATGCATCTCTTAATTTCGTAACCATGGGAATTAATCTTCTATGGATCTCTTCTGCAGCGGCAATATGCATTGCAGCAGGGAAAGTATCGTTCGAAGATTGAGCCTTATTGACATCGTCATTCGGATGAATCGGTTTTTTACTTCCCATAACTCCCCCGGCAATTTCAATGGCGCGATTTGAGATCACTTCATTTACATTCATATTGGTCTGGGTTCCGCTTCCGGTCTGCCATACTACTAGAGGGAAATGTTCATCCAGCTTCCCCTCGATAATCTCATCGGCTGCTTTTACAATGAGGTTCACCTTTTCCTCCGGAAGGAGGCCAAGCTCTTTATTAACCAGCGCAGCAGCTTTCTTTAAAATACCGAATGCCCTGATTAATTCTTTCGGCATGGTTTCACCGCCGATTTTAAAGTTCATTAAAGACCGCGCTGTTTGTGCGCCGTAGTATTTATTGGCTGGAACTTTTATTCCTCCCATGCTGTCAGATTCAAGTCTGAAATCCATTATGACTCCGGTTTTTTCTTTCAATGTTAATATTAATTACCGAAATTTAATATAAATTTAATCCAGAAATTATAAGCTTTATTTAGTTTAAAGAAATGAGAATTTCCGTCCTTCAAACATTCTTGGGATAAATTTATGAAAATTATTTTATGAGATAACTCACAGAAAAAAAACAGTTACTTGAGATATAAAATTAAATGAATTTTTATCTCTAAATAGTTTTAGTATTTTAACATGGAAAATTTGAAAGGAAACATGAATATATCGGCAATAGATCGGAGCAATTATCTTAAAGGATTACTGATTGTGGCAAAAAAGGATAATCAGCTGGCAGATATAGAAAAGTCAGTCATTAAAACATTTTCGGAGAAGTTGGGTTTTGCTTCAGATTTTTGCGATGAAGTAATCAGAAATCTGCTTGCCAATAAATATATAGATGAATCTCCTTTAAAATTCTCAAGCATACAAATTGCCCAGTCATTTATAACAGACGGATTAAGATTAGCCTACACAAACAAAATACCGGACCAGGAGATAAATTGGCTGAAACGGACTGCTTCGCTGAACGGGATTGAAGAAAAATGGTTTGAAGAAAAAAACAAAAGCTCATCCGGCCATTCCAATCAATCGTTGATAAGCGAATCCGCGCTGCTTTCTATCATTTAAAATTCGGTTTTCAGTCAGTCACTTTTTTAAGATCCGTACAAGATTTAATTTTTTTAACTCGAAGCTGATGAGGTTAATACATAGCATAAGTTAATAAGGTCAAGCTGCCTGCATTAGTTTCGTTTACTAAGGTAAGACAATGGATAAGGTTTCAGTTGAGCTAGTCGGAATAGTTATTAAGGGAATAAGCTTGGAAAATTTTTTTCTTTTAAAATTAAGGATGAATAAGATTTAATTAATCTCAAAACAAAAACCTTATTGGTTGATTAAGCTTAGTAATAAAAAAAAGTTAATATACTCCAACCTTATTACCTTATCGTTATATGTAAGCAGATAATTCTTTAGTTCTGTTCAAATTCAAGTTCACGCTCCCCTTGAATTAATTTGAAACTTGAACTTGGGCTTGAACTTGCCTGAACTTCCCTCAATATGTTTGTTGTTTATTCATCATATTTCTAATTTTGATTAAGCTGTCGAATTAATTTAAATCTATCCGCCTTTTAATAAATTATCTTAGGATATAAAATGAAAAAAATGAAAGCGCTGGTTAAAAAATATGCTAAACCGGGTTTATGGCTCGATGAGGTTCCTGTCCCCGAAATGGGAGTAAACGATGTATTAATAAAGATCAAAAAAACCTCAATCTGCGGTACAGACATTCACATTTATAATTGGGATGAATGGGCAAAAAAGACTATTCCCGTCCCGATGGTAACCGGCCATGAATACGTCGGTACAGTTGAAGCTTTCGGAAGCAATGTGCAGGATGTAAGGATAGGAGAGCTAGTAAGCGGAGAAGGCCATATCGTCTGCGGGCACTGCAGGAACTGCAGGGCAGGAAGAAGACATCTCTGCAATGCAACTCAGGGGGTCGGTGTTAACCGCCCGGGATGTTTTGCAGAATATCTTTGCATACCGGTATCAAATGTATGGCATTGCGATCCTTCGATATCTACAGATATTTTTTCAATTTTTGATCCTTTGGGGAATGCAACTCATACCGCTCTGTTCTTCGATGTTTTGGGAGAGGATGTGCTTATAACGGGTGCCGGGCCAATCGGCATAATGGCGGCTGCAATTGCAAAACATGCCGGTGCACGCTATGTAGTTATAACGGATTTAAATGAATACAGATTAAACTTGACTAAAAAAGTAGGAGTGACTCGGGCAGTAAATATTAGGAATGAAAACCTGAAGGAGGTAATGAAAGATCTGAATATGAAGGAAGGGTTTGATGTGGGGCTGGAAATGTCGGGAAATCCCAAAGCGCTTGAGAGCATGATCTCCCTGATGTGCCACGGGGGTAAAATTGCACTGCTGGGAATTCTACCCGCGAATGCCTCCGTTAATTGGGAAACCATAGTGTTTAATGGATTAAATATAAAGGGAATTTACGGCCGCGAAATGTTTGAAACCTGGTACAAGATGCAGTCAATGATTCAGACCGGATTGGATATTTCAGCAGTAATTACTCATAGGTTCCCTTATAATTCATTCATTGAAGGATTTGAATTAATGGCTTCAGGCAATTCAGGTAAAATAATTCTTGATTGGGAAAATATAAGTTAGTTTAATATACCGGAGAAATTTAAAAATGATTGAGACAGCAAAAAATTTTTTTAAACAAACTCTCGAGCAGATTGAAGGTGACGGATTGTACAAAATTGAGAGGATTATTGCTTCTCCTCAAAGAGCTAATATTTCAGTAAGTACTGGTGCGTCTGTACTCAATATGTGTGCAAATAATTATCTGGGTTTAGCGAATAACCCTGAAATTATTGAAGCCGCAAAATCCAGTTACGACAAATGGGGATATGGGCTTTCCTCGGTAAGATTTATCTGCGGGACACAGGAAATTCATAAAGAGCTGGAAAGAAAAATCTCGGAATTTTTAGGAACTGAAGAGACAATCCTTTATACTTCCTGCTTCGATGCTAACGGAGGATTATTTGAAACCATACTATCCGAGGAAGATGCAGTAATCAGCGATGAGCTGAACCACGCCAGCATTATCGACGGAATCCGATTGTGCAAAGCAAAAAGGTTCCGCTACAAGAACAGCGATATGAATGATCTTGAAGAAAGGCTGAAGGAAGCAAAAGCTTCATCAAGGTTTTTGCTCATTGCTACCGATGGTGTATTCTCGATGGACGGAAGCATAGCCAATTTAAAAGAAATATGTAATCTAGCCGCTAAGTATGGAGCAATGACAATGATTGATGATTCTCATGCAGTAGGTTTTATGGGAAAACATGGAAAAGGCACTCATGAGCATAATGAGGTAATGGGAAAAATCGACATAATAACCGGCACACTCGGCAAGGCATTGGGCGGTGCAAGCGGAGGATACACAAGCGGCAGAAAAGAGATAGTGGAAATGCTGCGCCAAAGGTCCCGCCCTTATCTGTTTTCAAACACGGTAGCCCCAAGCATTGTATCGGCTTCAATTAAAGTTCTTGAGCTTCTCGAAAAATCTACGCACTTAAGAGATAAGCTCGAGAACAATACAAAATATTTCAGAGAAAATATATCTAAAGCCGGATTAAATATTAAGCCGGGGATTCACCCGATTGTGCCTATTATGCTGGGCGAGGCGGCTCTTTCCCAGAAAATGGCTTCAAGGATGCTTGAGAAGGGCGTCTATGTTATCGGATTCTTCTACCCTGTTGTCCCCAAAGGAACAGCTCGGATTAGGGTGCAGATTTCTGCAGCTCACTCTAAAGACGATTTGGATTTCGCAGTAAAAGCATTTAAAGAAGTTAAAGAAGAATTTAATCAAAGCACTAAATAAGAAGATCCAAATTCCAAATAATATCAATAAACAAATTAGAAATTCCAACCTCTTACCAGCGGAGAGATTGAGCATTGAATTTTTTAACATTATTTGTTTTTTGTCCGTCGAAGACGAGATCTCGCCAAAGGCGGATATTTTGTTATTTGTGATTTAGCGTCTAAGATATACCCGGCTGAAGATATTTGGCTGGAAGATTATCTATCCAGCTTTCCTTTCAGCAGAAG
>DATKLQ010000501.1:0-3995 GCA_035542335.1 Ignavibacteriaceae bacterium
TCGGAGTTTTTAAAGGCTTCCAAAAAACTTTAATAAGGGAGAAAAGAATGTCGAACAGATTTGCTCTTCTTTTAATTCTTTTTTTAGGCTCATTTTTATTTTCTTTCATCTCTTTTTCCTCCAAGCTTGACGGGGGGAAAATTTCCATAGCTTTAAATAGCCGGGATGATTACGATAAGGCATGGCACAAAGTAGATTCCCTTCAAAATAAAGGGCTGACGCGTTCAGCGCTTGAAGTTGTTGAGCAGATTTATGATGCGGCAAAAAAGGAAAACAACCAGCCTCAAATTATAAAATCTTTTATACATAAGCTGAAGTTTGCAAACTATACCGAAGAAGAGAGCAATAAGAAGATAGTCAATGAAGTGAAAAGGGAGATTGACAGTTCTTCATTTCCGGCAAAAGCAATTTTCAGATCAATCCTTGCTCAAATTTACTGGCAGTATTATACCTATAACCGCTACAGATTTCAGAATAGGACTGAAACAGTAAATTTTGATTATGAAGACTTCCAGACTTGGGATCTTCCGCATCTTATCCGTGAGATTATTAATCAGTATCAATTATCTCTCTCTGAAAGCGACAGCCTTAAGAAAATTCCGATAGATGAATTTAATGAAGTTATAGTTTATTTCAATTCCAAAGAAGCGTATTTACGTCCGACTTTATTCGATATCCTGGCGCATAATGCATTAGATTTCTATACAAATGATGAAGCATCTGTTACCGAGCCTGTATATAAATTCGAGTTTAAAGATGAAATTGAATTTGCACCGGCCGAAGAATTCATAAAAATAAATTTTGAAACCAGAGATTCACTGTCACTGAAATTTTTTGCGGCAAAATTATTCCAGTCAGTGCTACACTTTCACCTTAGGGATGATAAAAAGGATGCATTGATAGATGCCGATTTAATGAGGCTGAATTATATAAGAAAGCAAAGCGTCAATCCTTTTAAAGACAGCTTATATCTTAACTCTCTGGAAACTATGGAGAAAAAATATTCCGGCGAACCTTATTCTTCATTAATATCATTTAATAAGGCAAATTATTTTTATGAAAGTGGAAATAAATATAATCCCGAAGTTTCGGATGCATATAAATGGGATTTGAAAAAAGCAATCGAAATCTGTGATGCTGCGATCGAGAAATTTCCTGAAAGCAAAGGAGCATCGGAATGTAAATGGCTAAAGAATACCATATCTAGGAAAGAGATAGATATTCAAACCGAAAACGGGAATATGCCCGGCAAGCCTTTCAGGGGATTAATTAATTACCGTAACGTCAAAAAAATTTATTTAAGAATTATTCCCTGGAATGAGCGGAAGGAAAAATACCTCCCTAAGGATGAACCTGCCGTTAATAAATTCTATGCTTCGCAAAAGCCGCTTAAAAAATGGGAGGTTGAACTGCCTGATGATAAGGATTTCCAGAAACACTCGGTAGAAATAAAAATTCCGGACCTGGAGATAGGGCAATATATGCTGCTTGTCAGCTCCGATGAAAATTTTTCCGCAGAAAATAATTTTGCGGCCAATGGAAAGATTTGGGTAACCGATTTATGTTATTTAAGAAGAGAGAAATCTGATGAATCGGAAATTGTAGTAATGAATCGCCGGACAGGCCATCCAGTCTCCGGGGCAGATGTAATAAGATATGTTCATAAATATACGCCTGACTACCGTGAATACCGTTATGAAAGAGCCGGATCAGGAAAAACGGATCAGGATGGAAGAATAATTTTTCCAAAGGATAAAAATTCATATGATAATTATAAAATTGCAATTATCAAGGATGATGACCGGTTTGAATCGGGTGATTTTTACCCTTACTACTATGATTATGAATACGAAACGGAGGTAAAAACATTTTTTTTCCCGGATCGGGGAATCTACAGACCCGGTCAGACAGTTTATTTCAAAGGATTAATGATAAAATCAGACGGGAAAAAAGATCATCAGGTTTTAACCGACCATAAAACAACAATCAATTTTTATGATGCCAACTCCCAGAAAATTTCGGATTTGAATCTTACTACGAATGAATACGGCACTTTTAACGGAAGCTTCGTAATTCCATTCGGGAAAATAGGCGGTCAATATTATATAACGGACGGAAGAGATGCTCAATATTTCAGGGTTGAGGAATATAAAAGGCCGAAGTTTGAAGTAAAATTTGATCCGGTGAAGGGAAGCTATTCTATCAACGATAAGGTAAAGGTAAGCGGATTTGCAAAATCATATTCCGGAGTAAATTTAAATAATGCGGAAGTAAAATTCAGAGTCGTCAGAAGAGCTGAGTTTCCGTATTTCTATTATTGGTGGGGAAGTTTCTACGATTGGTTTAATTCAAACACCAATGAAATGGAAATTACCAACGGCGTTACCGAGACCGATAAGGAAGGGAAATTCAACCTTGAGTTTAACCTGGTTCCCGATTTATCGATTCCAAAAGAAACCAAACCTGTATTTCATTATACAATTTATGCCGATGTGGTGGATATTACCGGGGAAACCCACTCTGCTCAGGCATACGTAAACGCCGGCTATGTTGCTCTTCTTTCAAATATTAATCTGCCTGAAATATTAGATAAAGATAGTCTGGGAAAATATTATATATCGACTACAAATCTGAACGGCGAGTTTGAGCCTGCGGAAGTTTCTATTACTGTTCAGAAATTGAAGTCTCCCGATAGAATATTCAGAAACCGGATATGGGAAAAACCGGATAAGTTTATCTATACCAAAGAGGAGTTTTATAAATTTTTTGATCATGATGTTTATAAAGATGAAAATGAATTTTATAATTGGGAAAAAGCAGAAAAGGTCTTCGGGTCTCAATTCACCACTACGGATCCGTCTCGGCAAAGCCAAGACGGGACAGGGAGCTCGTTTATCATTTTTAATAATTTAAAGGAATGGGAACCGGGAAAATATTTTTTGACACTTCGGACAAAAGATAAAAACGGCACCCCGGTCGAACTTCAAAAATATTTTACTTTGTTTGAATCAAATTCCGGCAATATGCCCGGTAAAGAACCGGCTTGGACTTACATGTATGAAAAAAACTATGAACCAGGCCGGACTGCCGAATTATATATCGGCTCTGCCGGAGAAAATGTGAAAGCCCTATTTGAGATTGAGCAGGACGGAAGAATATTAAGAAATGAATGGATAGCACTTGATAATGAAATTAAAAAAATTGATATACCCATAGAAGAGGAATACCGAGGGAATATTATTGCTCATGTATCGTTAATTGTAAATAACGAAAACCACACTTACACGAAAGTAATTTATGTACCATGGACAAATAAAGAATTAAATATTTCTTTAGATACATTCAGGGAGAAGCTGATGCCCGGGGCAGAAGAGAATTGGAAATTAACAGTTAAATCCTCCGATGGAAAGCCGGTTGCCGCTGAATTTCTTGCCTCAATGTACGATGCTTCGCTGGATGCATTTGTCCCTCATTACTGGAACTTGAGTATATATCCATCCTTTTATCCGAAATTAAATTGGGTACCTGATAACGCATTCGGTGCAGTACAATTCTATAATTACAATTATGATTGGAATATTTACATTTCAAGAGAACCATTTTATTATCCTTATCTGAATAATTTCGGATTTTATTTTTACGGCTTTGGTTACGGCCGGAACTTACCCTTATCAAAATCAGAAGGCGGGGTGATAAGAGGATTAGCAAATGAAAAAAAAGATGCAGCAATGGAAGTAGCCCCTGTGGTTATGGCTGATGAAATACAGAGACTCCCGGGGGTCCCGGAGTTTAAATCCGAATTGGAGCAAAAAGAACAGAAAGAGCAATTGGAAAATGTTCCTGTCAGAAAAAATTTGAATGAAACCGCATTCTTCTATCCCGAATTAAAAACTAATGAAAATGGTGAAGTAACCATTTCATTTAAAGTCCCTGAAGCTCTGACAAAATGGAAATTTATGGGGCTGGCCGTTACGAAAGATTTGAAGAGCGGAATG
>DATKLQ010000502.1:0-8197 GCA_035542335.1 Ignavibacteriaceae bacterium
ATACTCAATACTCATATCTCAATACTCAATACTTGCTTAAGATGGAAAGAACACTAACATATTGCGATCTAGGACTTATCGATTATAAAGAAGCTTGGGATCTTCAAAAGGAAATTTTAAAATTAAGATATGAAAAAAAGATTACAGACATTCTTTTTCTTCTTGAACATCCGCATACTTATACTTTAGGAAAAACAGCCGATAAAAATAATTTAATTAGCACCGAAGTTTATTTAAAAGAAAATAAAATTTCCGTTTATGATATAGACCGCGGCGGGGACATCACCTATCATGGACCCGGGCAAATTGTAGGATACCCTATAATTAATTTGAACGAATGGATAAAAGATACTCACAAATTTTTAAGAGCATTGGAAGAAGTATTGATAGAAACCTGCGAAAGCTATGGTATTGCCGCCGGCAGAAATTCTAAATATACCGGTGTCTGGATTAATAACCGCAAAATTGCCGCCATCGGTATAAAGATAAGCAGGTGGATCACAATGCATGGATTTGCCTTTAATGTAAATACAAATCTTGATTTTTTTAAAGGAATTATTCCGTGCGGGATTTCAGACAAAGATGTGACTTCTTTACAAAAAGAATTGAACAGGGAAATCGATATAAAATCGGCTAAAGAAATTATTCTAAAAAACTTTATGAATATATTCGGTTATAATAGGCTCCGGGAGCTGGATAAAGAAGAGCTGATCAAATCTGAGCTTGTTGCAGCAAATAAAGGATTAACATGACAAGAAAAGTTCAAGCAGAAAATAATAAAGTAACATCTGAGCATGAAATCTTATCCGTGAATGGGGATCTAAACAGCAATTATTCACCGGGAACATCCGACCGGAATAGTAAATCTTTAACAAAGCAGGATCTGCATAGAGTCCTCAGTCTAATGCTGCTTTCCAGGAACATAGATATAAAGGCAATGAATCTGCTGCGGCAGGGGAAAACATTTTTCCACATTGCCGGGTCAGGCCACGAAGCAATTCAATTAGCAGCGGCAATCCAGCTTGATGCAAAAAAAGACTGGCTGTTTCCGTACTACAGGGATCTTGCCGTTGTTTTAGCTGCGGGAATTACCCCCAAGGAATTTTTCCTTCAGTGTTTTGCAAAAGAGGATGATCCGTCGAGTGGGGGAAGGCAGCTTCCGGGCCATTTCGGTCATCCCGGTTTTAATATACCTTCTCAATCCAGTCCTACCGGCACACAGTTCTTAAATGCAGTGGGTGCTGCCTTAGCTTGCATAAAAAAGGGTGAGAAGTCGATTACATATGTAAGCAGCGGGGAAGGGACCACAAGCCAGGGGGAATTCCATGAAGCCGTTAATTGGGCCAGCCGCGAAAAGCTTCCGGTTTTATTTGTAATCGAAAATAATAAATATGCAATATCTGTACATGTGAATCAGCAGAGCGGAGGTAAAAAGGGTTCGGTCTCTGCGATGATGTCCGGTTTTGAAAATCTCTTCGCAAAAAGAATTGACGGGACAGATTTCTTTGAATCCTATGATGCAGTAAAGGAAGCTATTGAATATATAAAGCAGGGAAACGGACCCGCCCTCATCGAGGCGGAAGTGGTCAGACTAATGTCTCATTCATCTTCCGACGACCAAAAAAAATACCGGGATTCCAAAGAATTGGAAGAAGACTTAAAAAGTGATCCGATTGAGAAATTTACATATAGGCTTTTTAATGAAAATTATCTTACCAAAGAGGAACTGAATATAATTAAGTCTCAAGTAATTGAAGAAATTGAAAAAGCATCTTCCGAAGCATTTAAAGCTGAGGATCCGAATCCTAAAAATGCTTGCAAATATATCTTTGACGAAACCGGCATAAAAGACACTCTTGAATATGAAAAAGCTCAACCCCAAGGAGCTAAAATTGTTATGGTCGATGCGATAAACCATGGCCTTCATGAAGAAATGAAAAGGAATGATAAAATTTATGTTTTCGGAGAGGATATTGCCGACGGCAAAGGCGGAGTATTTTCAGCCACGAAGGGGTTATCTTCAAAGTTTGGTGAGGAGAAAGTCTTCAATTCTCCTTTATCGGAAGCAAGCATAATCGGGGTGGCGGTGGGTATGGCATTGACAGGATTAAAGCCTGTCATAGAAATTCAATTCGGCGATTATATATGGCCTGCTTTTATGCAGTTTAAAAGCGAAGTTGCAACGATGAGATACAGATCAAAAAATACATGGTCTTCGCCGGTAGTAACCCGTGTGGCTGTAGGTGGTTATATTCACGGCGGGCTCTATCACAGCCAGAATATTGAATCGTTTTTTGCTCATATACCGGGAATCTTAATTGCATACCCTTCCAATGCGGCAGATGCAAAAGGATTATTAAAAACCGCATGCAGGCTCAATGATCCTGTAATCTTTTGCGAGCATAAAGGATTATACAGGCAGAGTTTTGCTATGTCTCCTGAACCCGATGAAGATTATCTTCTTCCTTTTGGTAAAGCAAATATTATAAGAGAAGGAAAGGATATAAGTGTAATTACCTATGGAGTTTCTCTCTGGGATTCATTAAATGCGGCAAAAAGACTGGAGCAGGAAGGTTATTCCGTCGAAATAATCGATATCAGAACTATTGTGCCGCTGGATGAAAAAACAATTTTTAATTCCGTTAGAAAAACCGGCAAAGCAATAGTTATTAATGAAGATACCTTTACTGCAGGATTCGGCGGTGAAATTGCAGCGAGAATTTCGGACGAATGTTTTCAATTTTTAGACGGACCTGTTAAAAGAATCGCCGCTGAAGATTCACATATCCCTTATTCTCCGATATTGGAAAATGCAGTTCTGCCTAACCGTGAAAAAATCTATAAAGGAATAAAAGAGCTTTTAAATTATTGAAAGCAGTAGTACCGTTGTTCTGGAATACAAAATAAAAGTTTGAGAACCTGTTAATTAATTCTAAATAATTTAACTCTTCTCTTTCCGGGAAAATTTAATACTTAAGGAGATGAAATGGATGTTATAATGCCGAAAATGGGAGAAAGCATTAGCGAAGGCACCATATTAAAATGGCATAAAAAAGAAGGCGACAAAGTTAGCCGTGATGAAATAATATTTGAAATAAGCACAGATAAAGTCGATACCGAAATACCTTCTCCTGCCGAAGGAATTTTGTCAAATATAAAGTATAAAGAGGGCGATACCATTGAAGTCGGAACTGTTGTAGCCGAAATAAAGGAAAATGCGGAATCACTAAAGAAAAGGGAAGAAGAGAATAAGAATAGAGAAGCAGAACCCGAAATGCCTGCGGCAGACAAAGAAAATGGAAAGCAAAAAATAAAAGAAAGACAAAGTTCCGAATCATATGAGGGTAAAAAAGATGAAGTTGAAATAATTATGCCTAAAATGGGTGAATCGGTAATGGAAGGTACGATAATAAAGTGGTACAAGAAGGTCGGCGATGAGGTAAAAAAAGACGAAACCTTGTTTGAAATAAGCACAGACAAGGTTGATACAGAGGTGCCTTCGCCTTCAAGCGGAATATTATCGGAAATTATTGTAAAGGAGCAGGAAACAGTTGAAGTAGGAACAGTCCTGGGAAAGATTTCTAGTAACGGCGGTAAAAAAAGACCGGCAGTGACTGAGGAAGCTAAGGAAAAGAAAAAAGAAGATATTAAAGAAGAAACCGTTAATCTTCAGAAGGAAGATAAAAAAGAATTAACCGGGAATAAAAAATCGTCTTTTATTTCGCCGTTAGTTTTTAATATTGCTGAAAAAGAAAATGTTAGTAATGAGGAGCTGAGGCGAATTGCAGGCACAGGGATAGAGGGAAGAGTTACAAAAAAGGATATTCTGAGTTACGTAGAAGAAAAGAAAAAACAGCCGGTAAAAAATAATCAGTCTGAAAGAGCTAAGGAGAAACCGCCCCGGGAGGAGATAAAGCGGGCACCTTCCTTTGAAATGCCGGAAGAAGAGGTCGTTTATTCGTCAAAAGATATAGAGAAAATTGAGATGGATAATATCCGGCAGAAGATCATGCAGCATATGATCAAAAGCCGGGATACCGCGGTTCATGTCTCCGCAATGCTCGAAGTTGATATGACTAAAATCCATAACTTCATCCAGGCACACAGGGAAGAATATTTAAAGAGTGATGCCGTTAAATTAACTTATATGGCATTCATTGCACATGCCGCAGTTAAAGGTTTGAAGGAATATCCTTTGCTGAATGCTTCAATCGAGGGAACTACAATTATACGGAAGAAGTATATTAATTTAGGAATTGCCGTAGCCATTGAGCCGACAGGATTAATTGTGCCGAATATAAAAAATGCAGGTGAGAAAAATATTATCGGTTTCGCAAAAGCAATTAATGATCTTGCATATAAAGCGAGAAACAAAAAGCTGATCCCGGATGATATTTCAAACGGTACCTTCTCTATAACAAACTACGGAGTTTTCGGAACTATATTCGGCACTCCTATTATCAATCAGCCTGAGGTAGCAATTTTAGGAGTTGGCGCTGTTATAAAAAAGCCCGTTGTCATTGAATTTGACGGGATTGACACTATTGCGGTAAAACCAGTAATGACATTAACTCTCTCACATGATCACCGTTTAGTGGATGGAATGCTGGGCGGAAAATTCCTTAAATTTATTAAAGAGTTTCTGGAAAATTTTGACGAAAATTTAATTTGAAGACTATGGCAGTTATTAATCAATATCAAAAGATATTTAAAGAAGAGATTGAAAGAAAACGGGGCTCGCTGGGAAAAAGGCCGGATTGGCTTAAAATAAAGCTCCCAACGGGGGATAATTATAATGATGTTAAGAACCTAATGAGGCGCCAGAATCTTCACACGGTTTGTGAAGAAGCCAGGTGCCCCAACATTGCAGAATGCTGGAACTACCGTTCGGCTACTTTTATGATCTTGGGAGACACCTGCACCAGGAGCTGCGGGTTCTGTAATATAAAGCTTGGGATTCCTCAGAAGCTTGATTTGGATGAACCCCGGAGAGTCGCCGAGTCTGTTAAAGAGCTAAACCTGAGGCATGTAGTGATAACCTCCGTAAACAGGGATGAGCTTAAAGACGGGGGAGCATCCATTTTTGCCGAAACAGTCAGGTTGATTAGAGAGGAAATGCCCGAAACTACAGTTGAGATTTTAATTCCTGACTTCAGAGGCTCTACTGATTCTTTCATTACAATAATGAAAAATCCGCCCGATATTCTTAATCATAATCTTGAAACTATAAAAAGGCTTTATCCTTATGTAAGGCCCCAGGCAAAATACGATAGAAGCCTTAAACTTATTAAATGGTTTAAAGAGAGATTTTTAAGAACAAAAAGTGGGATTATGGTAGGAATCGGGGAACAGCCTGGGGAAGTGATCGAGCTGATGCATCATCTGGTTTCACATGGGTGTGATATCTTGACAATCGGGCAGTATTTGCAGCCTACAAAAGAACATCTTCCGGTAGACAGATTTGTTTCTCCGGATGAGTTTGCCATGTATAAAGAAGAAGGATTAAAAATAGGATTCAAAATTGTAGAATCTTCTCCTCTGGTCAGAAGCTCATATCACGCCGATAAACATGCCCGGGCTATTTTCTGATTATGTAGAACGAAGCGCTAACTTCTTCCATTACTTATTTATCCAAATGTAAATTATTAATTATTTTGGTTGAAACCATAGTTTCAACCTTCATCTAATTAATATTCCAAATTTTGATAAATAATATTTATAATTCCTTATAATTAAAGAACTTTCAAATTTTATTTAATCTTCTTTTGAATCTCTCCTTGCATTGCTTTTTTAAAAAATTCTCCTGATTCTGTAAGATCATAATTATATGATTTCAGCATGTGCGGTTCCCATAACGGATCGAATACCCAGCAGGCCCAGCTGATTCCATTCTCCTCGAGATAATTGATTATTCTACTGCCGTAATTTTCCCGGTCATGCATAAAGCCGAATTCTGTTGCAAAGAGCGGCCATTTTGTGGCTGCAAAGCCGAAATTTTCATCCCACCGCGGCTCCCACGGCTGTTTGCGCTTATACGGGTACGGATGAACCACATATGCAATCCCCTCAGCCTCAATTGGATTATTCCATAAGGGCGTAAGATCAAAGGCCCAATCCAGCCCTGCAATCAAAGGAATTTTTTCTTTATCATAAGATCTTACTAGTACAATTAAATCTTCATTAATTTTTTTCCAATCCTCCCAAGACATTCTTCCCAGCTTTCCGAAAAATACAGTCGGTTCATTAAAAAATTCATAAAATGCTACAGCATTATTACCCGCATACCTTTTGGCAATTGTAAGCCAGAAATTATTTGTCTCGGGTAACGAGGTTATATATTCATGGCTTTGGAAAAGCCCCATCTTAAGGTTTCCGATCGAATGCCAATCAATGATTATATACATATCGAGTTCTGTACACCATTTTACTGCCTTGTCTAAAAGCTTCAGATATTCCTCCGGGGTTCTTTCTCTCCATGCAGCGGGATGAACAGGAATACGAACAATCATTGTGCCCATTTCTTTTATTTTTTCAAAATGTTCTTTAGTCCAATAGCCATCCTTTTCAATTTTATCGGGATCGGATATCGCCAGCCCCCGGAATAAAATAGTATCGCCTTTTGAATTAACAAATCTGTTTCCTTTAACTGAAATCAGAGGAAGCTTTTTTATATTATAACTAGAATCAGCTTGAGCGATAATTTCAATACATAAGAATATAATTGAAATGAACAGCAGAGCAGTTTTTTTCATTATTATTCCTCTATCTTTTTATTGATTTTTGGAGAAAAGTAAGATATGGTATGAAGGAAGAATTAATCATCGGTTCAAAATTAATAAAAAATAATTGAATCAATAAATCCTTTTAGCTATGTTTATTTCAAATATCGAAGAGGGATGGCAATGTCTCTCCTAAATGAATCAGAAAAGCCGGGAAAGATCCATTTTCAGATTCTAGCAATGTGCTGGTCAGGATGGGTTTTCGATTTTTACAATCTCATTCTCTTCTCCTTTCTTTTAACTCCCATTGGCAATGAGCTTCATCTATCAAATGTAGGACTCTCATGGATAATGGGTGCGCCGCTGGCTGCAACCGCCCTTGGCGGTGTAATATTCGGAATCCTTTCCGATAAATATGGTCGGAAAACTGTTCTCGAATGGACAATTATAACCTACAGCATCGGCACATTCCTTTGCGGTATCTCTTCATCTATGTGGGCTTTATTGATTTTTCGGATCATTACCGGTTTAGGCATCGGCGGTGAATGGGCAACGGGACAAACTTATATAGGTGAATCTTTTCCGGCTAAAGTCCGAGGCAGATATGGTGCGGTAATGCAGACCGGGGCTCCTTTTGGAATTGTTTTAGCATCTTTAGTCGGCGGTTTTCTCGCTCCGGAAATAGGATGGAGAGCATCATTTTTTGTTTCAATCCTTCCCGCAGTGCTGGTAATATTCATTCGCAGGAAGCTTCCTGAATCAGATGTCTGGATTGAAAGAAGAAGAATGGCATCGGAAAATTCAGAAAGCGCTGCATTAATTTCACAAAATAAACAAAGTAAGTTTCTGCAGCTATTCTCTGCGGACTATAGAAATATATTTATAAAATCTCTTATCCTTGCAATATTCGATATGTCTGCTTACTGGTTTACGTACAGCTGGCTGCCGGGATATCTTCAACTGCAGAGGCATTTTACAATGGCCAAATCGGCTGTATGGATGCTCGTAGTGCAAGCAGGGGGATTAGCAGGCTATCTGTCATTTGGGTTAGCAGCCGATAAAATAGGCAGAAGACCTTCATATTCAATTTATTCTGTTGTAATGGCTGTAGGATTAATTATGATTACATTGTTCTGGGATGCCATTGCTGCCAATCCTCAAATTGTCCTTATTTTTATGTTCTTAGTAGGCTTCGGAACGGGAATGTTCAGCGGCTACGGACCCTTATTTTCAGAGCTTTTTCCAACCTCGATACGGAATACGGCAATGGGTTCTGCATTTAATCTTGCCCGCGGTGTTCAGTTCTTCACACCCGTAGTCATCTCGCTTATTGCTCAGAAATATGGATTGGGAGGCGGAATATCATTGGCAGCTTTATTTGCATTGCTTACAGGTGCCTGGATTTGGGTATTCCCGGAAACTAAGGGGAGGAAAATTGAGGTTTAGTAGAACAGATTAACCCGCTTCGCCGCAGCGTC
>DATKLQ010000503.1:0-2598 GCA_035542335.1 Ignavibacteriaceae bacterium
TCAAGGAAAATAATGTTACTTCAGATACAATATATTAATTTAACTATAACAAATTAACTTGGGATAATAAGTTATTTATATTGAATTCTCAGTGTCTAACACGAATTCACGAGGAGGGGATAATACATCGTGACTTTCATCTGGAAATACAATGGTCGTCATAAATATCCGGAATTTAACATAACATGTAAAAATTTTATTTTTATTTATATGCTTAAATTTCGTATACACATTACTAATATAGCCATAACTGTTTAAAAATCAATTTTTTTCCCTCATGCGTACGCACTGTTAAAACGCGTTCTTTCATACCTTCGCTAAACGAAGAAATAGGTCTTCGCTCAAACCGCTAATTTTTTTTTACCTTTCCTTAAGTATTCGCCATGGATTCACAGTGGGATTGATGTCTGGTGAGTAAGGAAGCCAATCAAGAATTAGAACACCATGGTGCTTAAAAATACTGCTTATTTCACCTGCATTGTGGATTGAAGAGTCGTCCTTTGAAAACGCAACCTATGATCTGCTACAGAAATATAAGGAAAAAGTTGATTCTAAGCATTTCTTAATATTTCCTGGCATTAAAGTTTTCGGTAAATAAAACGAGCGCGATTGGCCCTTGTGCAGTAAAAGTATCCAAGCATGAACCTTATAAGAGTATTTTATCATACTTCTATGTGGTTGTGGTTTTCCACGACGAGATCTTACTAACTAGATATTTCTGAATATTTATTTCATCGGAGAAAATAGTTGCAACCAATTCTGTGTCCTTTTAAGACGAGTTGCAATGTGATTGGATTTAGAAGGTCTTTTTTAAAGTACGTTGAACCATACGAACAGGAACTTGCAGGTTAGGATCTTTTTGTTTAAGTTTTTCAGTTATTTTTTTTAACTGCAATAACAGCATTATTAGTCTGCAACATTCGACAAAGAAGGCATGTTGTCAACTGTGAGAATTGGCTTCCAGGTAGGGGAAGTGGTATAACGCTTGACCTTTCTTTGAGCCGATTGACCAAATCATACGTGTGGACTTGGGAAAACCTTTATACATATAATTTCAATGGCTTTCCGGATCTCATTTACCCGACCAAAGCTGACTTTTACTACCATTCTCTATGCCTCAAATTTGGAAACGGATGATATTTTTTACCAGCTGATGCTAAAATAAACCGCGAAAAAGTACAAGAAGACGCGTTTGACTATCGTTATGATGCACAACAATGCATATACATACTAATTTTATATTGGTAGCATTATCGAAGTTTCGTATACCAGACCAAAATTCCGGATCTTTATGATGACCACTGCGTGTTGATATTTGATGTTCCTTATATTACAGATTTTGGGGATTTGTGTATACCCAGTTAATTTAAAAAAAGCAAAAAAATTTACGGAATTTCATACAAAGTCCAGAGGTGTTAAATGAAAACCATACACTCAAATAGCGGATGTTTATAGTTTTGGAATAATTATATACGAAATCATAATAGGTGAATGAGCATTTGCTGGACGAAGTTATGATATACATCTCGTATTAGATATCTTCAAAGGAGTACAACCTGATTTACCGATTCTTCGAATCATAAGCCCCGAAATAAATCGACTATCCTTGAGCAGAATATTCGTCAAATTTTATTAGATATGCTCGAAAAGGTCTTACTTCCGCATCAGTTAGAGAAACTTAAATCTGAAGATAAATATTTATCTATTCTGGATTTCACGAATCACCGAGATCCGATCCCAGCAATACCTGATTCATCTTCCTGTTTGGTGTAAATTTCTCTTGGAAAAATGTTGGCTGAATATTTCAGAAAAAAGCTTTATCCGCGGAGGAACTTGAAAACTTTATTCAATCTATTAATGAACCAGGAAATAAATATGACTTATGGAAAATGAATAAGACTTTATATTATAAAGAAATTAAATAGTATGTTGAACGAAAAAGGCGGAAATTGAATAAAATATGAATCACGAAAAATCATCCATACCACTGCGAACAAAATATAATCAGTACACTTGAATACGACTTATTCCAGTCGAATTTCTACTTCAAAATTAATTTTAATTCCGATTGAATCTGGTACTTTACTTCTAACTGAATTATATTGACACTGCTTATCAACTAAATTTATTTTAATCTTTAGTTATAAAGTGTTTTCTTATTTGTTTTAAACGAAGGTGAATTAAATTTTATTATTTGTATGCAAATTTTAGATTATGCGACCAACGAGTATGATATCGATATTAACGTTAATCAATAAGTGAACGGAGAAAAATTTCGTTTAATTAAACTAGAAAATATTTCATGTACCAACAGGAGAAATTCATCAAAAAAAGAAAAGCAAGTAATAAATTAATACCGGTCAAATATTTACTTTGGGATTAATTTTTTTTTGATCCCATAGATTTTTCTTCTGTTTTATTTTTGGTAAAAATCTAATTAATTATATTTATTTAAATATTATTATTTCGAGAACATATAAATGTGAAAATCGGCAAAACTGTGATGTTCCTTATATTGCGTAAAAGCATGAATAAAATATAAAATGCACGTTTTTCTTAGAAAATTCATTTTGAAGATTTATTTAATAAAGATTGGCT
>DATKLQ010000504.1:0-2949 GCA_035542335.1 Ignavibacteriaceae bacterium
GCTTCATTTATATTTCCGTTTTTTGTAGTAAATGTAAAACCCTTTTTTCTTCAGATTTTTTTCGCAGTTATTTTTATTTTGGCGGCTGTAAGAATGTATTTTGAAAACAACAGCAGGAATTTTTTCCCGGATATTATTCTGAATGAAACATATCTTCCGGTCTTTGGAATCATTGTGGGGGGTATTTCGGCCTTTGCAGGAATCGGCGGAGGTATATTGTTCGTCCCGATAATGATTTATCTCTATGGTATTGAAATTAAAAAAGCAATAGGGACTTCGTCCATAGTAACCGCTTGTACAATGATCTCCTCCTCCATATCATATTTTCTTCAGCGCACAGGTGGTTTTATGGTCCCATATCAGGTTGGATATGTTTATCTGCTTGCCGGTCTGCCGCTTGGAATTGCATCTGCCTTCGGCTCGCTCTCGGGTGTTAAAATAGTGCTGCAAACTTCCCAGGCCCGGCTAAAAAAAATTTTTGCTGTCTTATTGATAGTAATTGTTATTAAAATTATTTTCGGGTCATGAAAACTGCCCGGATTCTTCTAAGAGTAGATCCGCTCTTTGCAAGATGCCCATCTTGCAAAATCCCCAATAAGCTTAAATATTCACATTCCCGCAGTTGGTATGAGTCATTTATAAAAAGATCGACTTTTTTAAAAATATGCAGATGCGAAAACTGCGGATGGCGCGGTTATCTCTCAACAATCACTCTTAATTCAAGATCATATAGATATCTTTTTATCTACATTGGGATTATAATTCTAGTAGCATTCCTTGTCAGTCTTATTTTAAAAAGAGTATCATAACCGGTTAATCCAGCCGGAAATTTAAATTTTATTTAAAAAAGGATTGACCATTGAATATCGATCATTGATCATTGAGTATTCATTTTGAATATTCAATATTCTCAGCCATAGGTCGTCAAACTCCGTAGGGTCTGACGGACTCTACGAGCTGATGAGCCTCAGGCTCGAATTCTCAATTTGTCAATATTCAATTTTAGCTATATTGATCCGAGAAATTATTTCTTAGATCTAAAATTTATAATAGATTTTATCTGCTGTTGTCTTAAACCTCATTTCTTTTCTATTTTTGATTCCAATAAACGAATAATTTAATAAGAATATTTTATTATGAATACCCAGATAAAAAATAAATTAAAAACAATTGTAAGCCCCGGCAATTATCTGGATTCGGAAGAGGACAGGCTCTGTTACTCTTACGATGCTACTCCGCTTTTCCGGACATTGCCTGAAGCAGTATTATTTCCGGAGGACGAGATGCAGATCTCGGAAGTAATGAATCTGGCTAATGCAGAAAACTTTAATGTGGTTCCGCGAGGCGCCGGCACCGGGTTAAGCGGCGGGGCAGTACCTGTTGAAAATTCTGTTGTCCTTGTAATGACTAGGTGGAATAAAATTATTGAAATAGATTCAAATAATTTAACCGCATTGGTTCAGCCCGGAACAGTTACGGCGGATTTGCAGCAAGAAGTTGAAAAAATTGATCTTTTTTATCCGCCTGATCCCGGCAGCATGAATGTTTGCACTATCGGCGGCAACGTGGCAAATAATGCCGGCGGATTGAGGGGATTGAAATACGGAGTAACTAAAAATTATGTGCTGGGTGTTGAAATGGTTTTGCCTGACGGAGAGCTGCTAAAATCCGGCGGCAAGAATATGAAAGACGTTGCAGGATATAATCTTCGGGATTTTATAATCGGCAGTGAAGGAACGCTCGGAATAATCACGAAAATTCTTCTAAAGTTAATTCCAAAACCCGCAAATTTTGTTACGATTCTTGCATACTTCGATAGATTGAACGATAGTGCGAAAGCAGTCTCGGGCATTATTGCTTCTCATATTGTTCCCTGCATGATGGAGTTCCTGGATAAGACTACAACCAACTGCGTAGAAGATTTTGTACATATAGGGCTTCCGAGAAATAGCGAAGCAATTCTTCTAATTGAGGTCGATGGGAGAGGGAGCATAGTTCAGGAAGATGCTGAAATAATCAAAAATATTTTAATGAAAAATAATGCTTCAGCAATTAAAACCGCCTGGGATGTCAATGAGTCTTTAATTTTAAAAACAGCAAGAAGAAGCGCATTCAGCGCCCTGGCTAGAAGAAGACCTACAACAATTCTTGAGGATGCTACCGTTCCCAGGAGCGAGCTCCCCTTAATGATCGAAAAAGTAACTGACGCCGCACGGAAATTTAATGTTACATTCGGGAATTTCGGGCATGCAGGAGACGGTAACCTTCATCCGACCTGCCTGACGGATGAAAGAGACAAAAAAGAAATTGAAAATGCCCACAGAGCATTCGACTTTATTTTTAATGAAGCAATTAAGCTGGGAGGCACAATTACAGGCGAACACGGAACCGGCCTGGCTAAAAAACAGTTCCTGGAAAAGGTTGCCGGGAGACCGGGAGTGGAAATGATGAAAAAAATCAAGCTCGCAATCGATCCTAACAATATTCTGAATCCGGGGAAGATTTTCTCGATTTCACCCAAATGTGAAGAGTATGCTGGGAAAAGTCATTAGGTAGTCATTTGTAGTCATTGGTAATCAATTGTAAATAATATTAAAAATAATTAAAAATAAGGAGGGGAAAATGAAACTTAAAGAGCTTCAAGTTTATCAATTATCAATTGAAGAAAAAGATTATTTAAAATTCGCTTCCGAATTAGAGGTTATTGGTGTTAAATTAAATAATTATATCAAAACCATCGGCAGATCATCCAATAATTCTAAAAATAAAGAATAAGTGACCCATTACTATTAATGACTATAAATGACAATGAATGCTATGAATGACAATAAATGACTATGAATGACCATGAATGACAGCGAAGCAATAATGTCCATGAATCCTTCCTTAAAAGGGGTTTTGCCCGGTGACGATCTCCTTGCCCAATGTATTCACTGCGGAATGTGCCTG
>DATKLQ010000505.1:0-12853 GCA_035542335.1 Ignavibacteriaceae bacterium
CATAAGATCTGAAGAGATCCTGAATTAATTTTTGGATATAATCTTTAATATTTATTTTCCCGAAATTCTGCGATTGATAAAGCCTTTCATGCACAAGCGCGATTGATTTTACCCTGTTCTGACTATCTTTAAACATGTTCAACACATCGGCATCTTTTATTTTCTTCGAATTAAGATAGAGCAGGCTAGAGATAACCTGAAGATTATTCTTAACGCGGTGATGGATTTCCTTAAGCAGTATTTCCTTCTCCTCAAGAGATGTCTGCACTTTTGCTTCGGCTTTTTTCCGTTCAGAGATTTCCTGGCTCAGCTCTTGTATAGTTCTGTCAAGATCCTGCGTCCTTTCCGCAATTCTTTTCTCAAGAATCTCGTTTCGCTTTTTGATTCGGTAAGTCCTATTTTGAATAATAATAAATGTGACTATGATTGCTCCCAGGGACAGGATAATTTTAAACCAGATCGTTTGAAAAAAGGAAGGCTCAATTACAATTGTTAATTCTACTGCCTTTGCATTTTCGGAGATGGTATTGTTCGATGCTTTAAGTAAAAATTTATATTCACCGGGAGGGAGGTTTGTATAAGTTGCTGAATTTCTATAGCCGACATCGTTCCAGTCCGGATCGAAGCCTGCCAGTTTATATGAAAATTTATTCCGTTTTGGTTCAAAAAAATCGAGCAGCGCAAATTCAATAGTGATAACATCATTACCGGATGGTATATGAATATTTTTAGAGTAGTTAAGAGATTCCTTTAAAATTGAACCTTGCTCTCCTGAAATGGGGACAGACTGGTTATAAATTTTTAAATCGGTAAATACAATATGTGCGGAAATTTGTGCATCTTTTATGCTGTCGGGATTGAAATAGAGGAGTCCGTCACTGCTTCCGAAATACAAAATACCCGTATCAGATTGGAATGATGCATTGGGTGAAAATTCAATTCCGGCCAAACCGTCTCTTTTAGAATAGTTCCTGAAAGTTCCTTTTTGCCTATTAAATTTAGATAAACCTTTGTCTGTGCTGATCCACAAATTACCTTTACGATCTTCTTGAATACTATTAATCAAAATGCTAGGCAGACCATCTTTGGTAGCATAACTGGTAAATTTCCCTTTCACCCTATCATAGCTGTTCAAGCCATTATTGGTGCCGAACCACATAGTTTTATCATCCGATTCAAAAATTGAAAAAACACGGCTTCCGCTGATGTTGCCGGTTCCGGATGAATCGGGAATAAAATATTTAAAGGTATTTGTCCGCGGATCTAATTCGGCGGCTCCGCCTCCATCGGTGCCAAGCCAGATCATATTCCGGCTGTCTTCAAATATTGCCCAGATAATATTGTTTTGAGTACTGCTTGAAGAAGGATATTTCAAAATATATCTTTTAAATGCTTCCTTCTTCGTATCAAAATAGCAGAACCCTGTCCAAGTACCTATCCAAAGACCGCCGTTATGATCTTCACATAGAGATATCGCGCCGTTATTGTTAATTGTTTTGTCGTTACCTGCCTTAGATTTGAAAACTTTAAATTCACCGTTTAACGGATTATACCTGGTCAGTCCTCCTCCATCAGTACCAATCCAGATAATCCCGGAATGATCCGCAAGGACAGTCATTACGTATTTATTATTTAAACCCCTGCTGTCGGCAGGATTGGGATGATAATGAATAATCTTATCTTCCCCAGTTTTTATCTGGTTTAAGCCATTCCTGGTACCCACCCAAATACTATTTTCTTTATCAATAAATACTGAATTAACCCGGTCGGCAGTTAAGCTTTTTTCGTTATCATTTTTTTCTTCCCTATAATAATTAAATTTATTCGTCGACAGGTGGAAGCGGCTTAGACCGGCCAAAGTACCTACCCAAATTAATCCGGTTTTATCTTCAATCATTGAAAGCACCCAATTACTGCCTATAGTAAATGGTTTGGCAAGGTCATGAAAGAAACGGATGAACCTATTATTTTTTTGATCAAATTTATTCAGGCCTTCCTTTGTTCCAATCCAAATATTGCCTATTTGATCCTGATAAATTGTACTAATATAATTGTCTGAAATGCTGTTCGAATTCAGAGGATCCGCAGAATATCGTGTAAACCGGCCGGTTTCAGGATTATAAATATTGAGGCCTTGGCCGTTAGTGCCAATCCATAGATTACCTGATTTGTCAATATAAATAACCGTTATTTCTCTGGAAGAGATGCTTTTGGGATCATTTTCTTTAGGTAAAAATTGTTGGATTATTTTACCATTTTTTTGCATACATATTAAACCATTCCACGATCCCAACCACAACAATCCTTTTTCATCTTCCTGAATACTTGTAACGCTATTTGGGGCATCAGGATTTGAAATTTCGTAAATTTTTCTTATAGGTGTAAAATTATTTTTATTCCTGTTGAATTTATTCAAGCCCCTCGAGGTACCAATCCATAATGTTCCGGATCTATCTTCAAAGATGCACCGAACGGTATTATTACTCAAACTATTTGTATCATTCGGAATGTTCTTATAAGTAAAAAACTTTTCGGTTTTCCAATTAAATTTATTTAAGCCGTTTGAGGTTCCGACCCACAGTACTCCTTTGCTGTCTTCAAATAAATCAAGTATAGAATGATTGGAGATGCTTTGCGGATTTGAGGGTTCGGGCATAAAAATTCTGAAATTGTATCCGTCGTATCTATTTAACCCATTATATGTGCCAAACCATAAAAATCCCCTGCTGTCCTGCAGTACAGAAGTGACTACACTAAGGGAAAGGCCGTCTTCAGCCGTAAGATGGGTACATTGGATCTCTTCATCATCAGGATATAAATTGATTGATATAACGAAGCATGAAAAGATAAATCTTAATAATATCCGCACTTTATTTTAATTCCCCAATTCCTGAATTCCAGTTATTAAATTAATCCTAATCATCTCTATTAAATTTCTTCAGGAAGCTAATCAACGATTTACATCCCCTTGAAGCGGGTAGAAAATTTTTCTAAATGAAAAGCTATCTTTAACTAATTAATTATATATACCTAACTATGGGCTCTTTAATATCTATTTGTATTACCGTCAAAAAATTTCATAAGAAACTTTATTTAAGCAGCGTCATTTTCCGGGTTTCAATAAAATTTCCGGCTTGAATCCTATACATGTAAATACCGCTTGAAACCTGGGAACCCGAATTATTTTTTCCGTTCCAGGTAACTACATATGTCCCGGCACTCTGATAATTATCGACAAGCTGTGTTACTTCTCTTCCGTTTATATCATAGATCGTCACTTTCACATGTTCCGCTTCCGGCAGAGCATACCGGATAGAAGTACTCGGATTAAACGGATTGGGATAGTTGTAAGAAATATGAAATTCTTGCGGGACTTTTGAATCAATCTCAGCAACGGCTGTGGTTGTGGTCATTACTGCTCTCATGAATAAAGTATAATCGGCTTCCGGAAACAGCTGGGATAGATTGTACCATTGCTGCGTATCAGGATTGTATTCATAAGTGCGGTTATTCCCGGGTAAATCAGCGCCTATTAAAGGAGTATTGGTTCCGTCATAAATAACAGCTACATAAAAATCGTTATTGATATCCGGGCTTCCCGTTATCTGGAATTCGATCCAGCCGGGCTGCTGAGGAGTAAAATGATAAGGGTTTAAAATTATAGAACCGGGGAGGCCGTTGTTCCCGTCTCCGTCGTATATTGCCAAAGAAGCACTCCCGTCGCCGGTTCCTTTATCGCCTGAAATATAGACCTTAACCTTATTTATTTTTGCCCCGGTTACAGGCGGAGTAAACCGTACTGCCAGTGCCCAGTTTCCTTCCTGTTCATAAATATTTAAATCCGGATTATTATCGTCATATGCTATTTCAGTTAAAGAGGTGCCTTCCAATCCCACTTCATTAAAGCCGTCCGTTACAGCATTATATTCGGCCGATCCTTCCCCGAATAAATCTTTAGCAGAATTCAAACATGCTGTTCTCAAATCATTGAATTGAGAATTTTTTGTTAAATATACCGTGAGACTTCTGTACCAAATTTGGCCGGCTTTCCAATGCCCTATAACCGAGGCTACATTATAGAAGGCTTTATTAGGAATACCTGAATTTATATGCACTCCGCCCCAATCATTATCCTCATTGTTAGGCAGATTTACAAACTCCGACATATGAGCGGGCTGCCACCCGGCCTGAATAGCGCCGTCAGGTTTCCCATTGTGCGGATCCTCCATGCTCCTTAAGCCGTCACCAGGGATATTCGGTGTGGTAACGTCCTCGCCAATCAGCCAATCGGTGCTGTCTGCAATTGAAGCAAAAACGTCTGAAATAGATTCATTCAGAGCACCGGACTGATTTTCATATATCAAATCTGCGGTACTGCCTGTTACTCCATGAGTAAATTCATGCACGATTACATCAAATCCGCCTGCTAAATTAGAGAAATTAACACTATCACCATCGCCATACGTTAGAAATGCTCCATTCCAAAATGCATTATTATACTTTAACTTATAATGTACTACATTTAAAATCGATCCTTTATTACCATCGTAGCTGTCCCTGTTGAAATAAGATTTATAAAATTCATAAACTTCCCGGGTAAAGTCGTGGGCAGATACGGCAGATTTTAGAGTTTCATTATCATTAAAATTATTATCATTATTAGGATCCGAAATCAGCTCCACACTTTTATATCCGCTGCCGGAGGTATCATTTTTTGCATCGGAGGTTTGTATAACTCCCAAAAGACTGTCTATCGGAGGGGTAAACATCGGGAGGCTGGCATCCAATAAATAATATTTACCTTCAGAAAGATATGAATGGATTGTCTGCTCATTCCCTTTTAAATCAATTCCGGTACCCACAATAGGGCCGTCGGATCTTAGGCCGTCATCAACCTTTAAAATTGATCCATTAAAAGCATCGACAAATAAAGTCATTTTGGGATTCCCGAATGAAGGGAGCTTCACCTCGTAAGCAAGGTTAAATATATTTCCGCCGGTATATATAATTAATTCCGCTGATTGGCTGTCCGGCTTATATTTTCCCAGCTTCCGCTTTGCCGCTGCAAGAGCAGAATAAGAATCCAAGGAAGGATTTAAATCGATTTCCGGCGTAGGATAGTATCTTCCGTTAACCGATTCAATTGATCCGTCATTATTAAAGTGAACAATCAGTTCTGCCCCGAATATTTTAATTCCGTTAATCTTCTGCCCGTATTTAACATGAGTCATTTTTAAATTATCCGTGAATTCCGATACGGCATCAAGTTCACTGTAAGGATCTTTTATTCCAAAAAGATTAATATTTTGAGCTAAAAATCTCTTTCCGTCCTCTGATTTGCCGGCTGATGAGGCAAACCCTTTTTCAGTAAGCCTTCCTCCGACAAAAACAGGAGAGGAATTCCGGCTATTCCATTCTGCCTTCAGGCTTCTATTCAATTTATTCTGCAAATCAATTAAACCTTTTCCGGGTGCGTTCTTGAAAAATTTTGTTCCTGTTTTCATTTCCTTAATTAAGGATTGTCCAAGCAGATTTAATCCGCACATATATATAGCAAACCAAGATATCAAAAGAGTGCTTCTTCTCATTTTATTACTTTTTTAATAAGTTTAGTCTGTTATTTGTTTAATTGCCGAATAAAACCTTCTTATATTCTCTGGAACTTCAGAATCCGGTTCCAATCCGTTCCAGGAAATTCTTTTTTCTCCCTTATCTGTTTTTATAGTCATAAAGGAGGAAACATTTCCATGTTCATTATATTTTGTATTTTGAATACCGGTTGTATCTATCAAATTAATTATCGAATAAATTTCGTCTTTATTTAATTGCTTGGAAAACGATTTCCGTGCAGAATCGAATGTTCTGCCGGTCCATTTGATAACCTTTCCGGTTGAATCCAAATAGATACCCTCATAATTACCAGTAAATCCTCCTCCATGCCCCATCAATATTGTGTATTGAATTTTAAGATCATTATCACGAGTAGACTGGCTGGAGGAGCACCCGGCTATTAAACAGAATGAAAATATATAAGCAGCGAAAAAAAGCAGATCTCTATTCATAAAGATTTTAATTTAGTGAATTAAAAAATTATCCAAGCATTATGCCATTAATGCATTTTTTTGTTCATTTGGAATTACTGCGGAATAATTTGAAATTCCGGTTCGGGAATGAATTCCAGTATAAATTCAGTAATTATTACAAAGAAAATTGATCAAAAAGGAAGAAAAATTAACGGAAAAGGTTAATAAAACAGAGCCGGATTTAATTTTTATTGGGGTATATCTCTGCAAGTTTTTGAAGTGCAGCTTGTGCCGCTTTCTGTTCGGCACTTTTTTTATTCTTTCCCAGGCCAATTCCATATTCAGTTCCATTTATAGCGACTTTAATTGTAAAGGTACGATTATGCTGAGGCCCTTCTTCATTAATAACTGTATAAGCGGGATTATCCATCTTATTGGCCTGTGCAAATTCAAGCAGCTGGCTTTTGAAATTTTCATCAATAAGATAAAGCCCGGCCCTAGTATTAGGTTCTATCAGGATCTTCCGGATGAATTCTTTCGCCGAATCCAGTCCATTATCAAGGTAAACTGCTCCAATAAGGGCCTCGAGAGCGTCGCAGAGAATAGTTTTAGAACCATTACTAAAAGATGAAGAAATATTTTTGCTTATCAATATATAATCTTCCAGATTAATTTTCTCGGCTGCGTCTGCCAGGGCAAGCCGGTTTACGAGCTTTGCACGGACTTTAGTCAAGAATCCCTCATCCTTGTCGGGGAAACTTTCAAAAAGATATTCGGCTACCGATAAACTCAAGACCGAGTCTCCGAGGAATTCGAGGCGTTCGTTGGAGACATCATACTCAAGATTTTGTTCAAGGAATGAGCGATGCATTAAAGCCTGAATAAAATAAGAACGGTTTTTTATCCTGAAGCCGATCAATTCTTCAAGCATAGCAAATTTTTCCTCGGTAAATAGCCTGCTGATATATTTTGATTTTCTATTACTCTCCCTCTGCTTTAGTCTTTCGATAAGCCAGTTTATCAGCTTTCCCAAAGCTATTCCTCAAACTTATTAAACAAAAGAGATGCGTTGTGGCCGCCGAATCCAAAAGTATTGCTTACCGCATAATTAATTTCATGCTGGGTGGGTCGGTTTGCGCTGTAATTAAGATCGCATTCGGGATCGGGATTATTTAAATTGATTGTGGGAGGCACGACATTATTTTTTAGTGCAAGAACGGTGGCGATAGCTTCAACACCCCCGGCTGCCCCTAAAAGGTGTCCGGTCATAGATTTTGTTGAATTTATGACCAATTTATAGGCATGATCTCCGAAAACATGCTTAATAGCTTTAGTTTCATTCAGGTCATTGTAAGGAGTAGAAGTACCGTGAGCATTTATATAATCAATATCCTGGGGAGAAATGCCGGCATCGCAGATTGCAGCTTTCATAGAGCGCTGGGCGCCTTCGCCTTCCGGTGCCGGAGCAGTAATATGAAATGCATCGCCGGTCAAGCCGATTCCGGAAATTTCAGCATAAATTTTTGCGCCGCGCTTAACCGCATGTGAAACTTCTTCCAGAATTAATGTCCCCGCTCCTTCTCCCATTACAAATCCGTTCCTGTCCTTATCGAAAGGCCTGCAAGCCTCAAGGTATCTGTCATTCCAGGTCGAAAGGGCTTTCATCGCATTGAAACCGCCTATCGACATTTCGGTAATTGCGGCTTCCGAGCCGCCGCAGAGCATAAGATCGGCGCTCCCTCTTTGGATGAGAATCATAGCATCGGCAATTGCGTGCGAAGAAGTGGCACATGCGGATGTCGTAGCATAATTAGGTCCCTTTAATCCATGCTTTATGGAAATCTGGCCGGCTGCTATATCCGATATCATCATTGTTACAAAAAAGGGGGATAAATAACGAGGAGTTTTAGATTTGAAATAATTCCAGTGCTGCTGCTGAAGAGTGAACATGCCCCCAATGCCGCTGCCGTAAATAACACCGAATCTTTCTTTATCAACCTTTTCCATGTTAATACCTGAATCGGAGATTGCCATGTCTGAAGTAACCATGGCAAAATGTGAAAAAGGATCCATTCTCCTAACAAGTTTTCTGTCAAGAAAATCTTCGGGATTGAATCCTTTTACTTCAAAAGCAAATTTTGTATCAAATTCCGCGGCATCAAATTTTGTAATCGGACCTACACCGTTTTTTCCGGCTAGAAGTGCGCTCCAAAACTGCTCGATACCTATACCAATAGGAGTAATTGCTCCAATCCCTGTTACAACTACTCTTCTTTTGTTCATATACAAACTCCTGCAAAATCTTTCATATTCATTGCCGAATATACCATTCTGAATAGGTACAAGTAATCCCGCTAACCGGGATCAGTTTTGAAATGGAAGCAAAACAAAAAAACTTTTTTATTTGTTTCCCAGCCAGGTTATTTAACCTAATTTTTCTTTTAAATATTTAACTGCATCTCCCACTGTGCTGATCTTTTCGGCATCTTCGTCGGGTATGGAAACCTGGAAAGCAGATTCGAAACCCATTACCAGCTCAACAATATCGAGGGAATCTGCTCCAAGATCATTTGTAAAAGAAGCTTCGGGAGTAATTTGAGATTCTTCAACTCCAAGTTTATCCATAATGATCTCTTTTACTTTAGCTTCAACGTCCATGTTATCTCCTGTTTTAATTGATGGTTAAGGTTGTTATTTTTTCAAGAAATTACCTTTTTCAAATCACATGGTCATTCCGCCGTCTACGGCAATAACCTGACCTGTAATATAATCAGCATCAGGGCTGCAAAGGAAGGCGACTACTTTTGCAACGTCTTCCGGCTTTCCCAGCCTGCCGAGAGGAATGTTCTTGGATAAAGCTTCTCTCTGTTTTTCATCGAGCTTGGCGGTCATAGCAGTTTCAATAAAGCCCGGGGCTACGGCATTAACGGTGATCCCTCTTGAGGCCAGTTCTCTGGCCATTGATTTTGTAAACCCGATTACTCCAGCTTTGGATGCAGAATAGTTTGCTTGACCGGCATTGCCGATAATTCCCACCACCGATGCAATGTTCACTATTCTTCCGTATTTCTGCTGGATCATCGGTTTAATGGCTGCTTTAGTATGATTGAAAACGCTCTTAAGATTCGCTGCAATTACGTCGTCGAAATCTTTTTCCTTCATAAGGAAGAGAATATTGTCCTTGGTAATTCCGGCATTATTTATTAAAATATCAACTCCACCAAGTTTTTGGACAGCGTTATCTATCGATTTCTGCGCATCTTCAAAAGAAGCTGCATTTCCTTTAAATGCAAAAACTTTAATATCGGTGTTTCCGATTTCTTTTAGAAGCTCATCGGCAGATTTGTCCGGATCGTCATCGACGAAGGCTATATCCGTGAAAAGGATCCCAGAACAGATCTTAGCGGCAAGCTCTCTTGCAATGGCACGTCCTATCCCTCTTGAGGCGCCGGTAATAACTGCCCGTTTATTTTTTGTCATTCTATTCTCCGGATTGATTTTGCTGAATATCAATTACAGCCGGATTAAGATCGTTCTCAAAACCATAGTTCTTCAAATATTCTTCCCTGTATGCTTGAAGTTCTTTAAAACCTTCTTCGCCGAAGAAATATTTCAATTCCTCCCGGCATGCCTCAAAAATTGTTGTCAGACCGTTTTCCGGCTTATACTTATTGCAGGATCTCAAGCGTTCAATATGCTCATCGTCTATTGTAAGCGAACCTTCATAAATTGTAAGAGGAAATAATATACAATAAAGAGGCTTATATTTCCACTTATGTTCTCCTTCAAGGTTTGCCAGTTTTTGAAGAGAACATAAACCCGATTTATCGAGAAAAACACATTTATGATTATATATCTGGGTGCCTACGGCAATTCCGCTTTTAAAATCCTTGTCCTTTTCCGGTTCTTCAAACCATTCCGCCTCATCTTTCGGCTGGCTTTCATCAAGAAGCGGGAATAATTTCTCTTTTAAAGTAAAAATTTTCTGTTGTTCATCGGAATCCGTATAAACTCCATAATAGCAACATTCTCCTGTGCATTTACAAGTGAATTTAAAATTAAAAATTATGGGATCAATCCCGATTCCGTTTATTCTTTTTAAAATTCGATCAGCCATTAAAGATACTTCTCCAGTTCAGAGAATTTGTCAATCCCAAAACTTTTTACATCGGGGTTTATTCTTTTAACCAGTCCCTGCAGAACTTTACCCGGACCGATTTCAATAAATTCATCAATACCGTCGTTTATCATGTTTATAATTGTTTCTTCCCAAAGTACGGGGGAAGTCAACTGCCTGCACAGCTGGTTTTTAATTTCGTCTTTTTCTGAAACAGGTTTTGCGCTCACATTTGCATACACGGGAAACCGGGCGTTATAAATGGGAGTTTCGTCCAAAGCTTTTTTTAATTCATTGCGAGCAGACTCCATTAAAAGCGAGTGAAATGCTCCGCTTACCACAAGTTCCTTTACCAGCTTTGCCCCGGCAGCCTTGCATAAATCCATAGCTTTTTTTACACCCGCCGCAGAACCTGAAATTACTATTTGTCCGGGAGAATTAAAATTTGCACATTGGACAATTCCTGCGGCAGAGGCATTTGCACAGCATTCCTTCACCTTCTCCGCACCCAGCCCTAGAACAGCAGCCATAGTACCCGGATTATCCAATCCGGCCTGCTGCATAGCTTTCCCCCTTACCCTTACAAGCTTAACAGCATCATAAAATTCAATAGCTCCTGCCGAAACTAACGCAGAATATTCACCTAAAGAATGCCCGGCAGCAGCAGATGGATTTAGGGTACGGATAAGATTTAATATAACAATGCTATGAACAAATATAGCCGGCTGAGTAAATTCAGTCTGTTTTAATTTATCTTCCGGTCCGCTGAACATTATATATGAAAGATTAATACCTAGGATATCATCTGCCGAAGCAATTATTGCTTTGCCTTCGGCCGAATTTTCATAAATATCTTTACTCATTCCTATGTACTGTGATCCCTGGCCGGGAAACAGAAAACCGATTTTAGTCATTAATTACTTCGGTAAAAAAATGTCACTCAAAAAAAATTAAAAAAAACCTAAAGAGTATTGCCCTTTATTAATCCATCCCCCAGACAAGATAACTTGCTCCCCATGTAAATCCGGCGCCAAAGGCAGCGAGAATCAATTTATCCCCCTTTTTTATCTTCCCTGTTCTATAATATTCCACTAAACATAACGGGATCGTTGCTGCAGTAGTATTTCCGTATTTATCGATATTTACCATTACCTTATCCATACATAATCCCAATCTTTCGGCGGTTGCACTTATTATTCTTAAATTCGCCTGATGAGGGACGAGATAGGCAATATCTTCGGGCTTCAATTTATTCTTCTGCATTAAATCATATGAGATATCAGCCATTCCCTTTACAGCAACTTTAAAAACCGCTTTTCCGTCCTGGTAGAGATAGTGCATCTTTTTATCAACTGTTTCATGGGAAGCAGGATGGAGGCTGCCACCTCCCTTTATATATAAATTAGGTGCTCCCGAGCCGTCAATTTTGAGGAGCGAATCGTGGAGACCCAGATTTTTATCGGTAGTCGGTTCAATAAGAATTGCAGCAGCGGCATCGCCGAATAAAATGCAGTTATTCCTATCAGAATAATCAACTATAGAGCTCATTTTATCGGCACCGATCACCATTACCTTTTTATATAAACCGGATTCAACTAAAGAACAGCCGACCTGGTAGGCAAAAAGAAATCCGGAACAAGCGGCCGAAAGATCAAATCCCCATGCATTCTTCGCCTCGATTTTTTCCTGAACAATGCACGCAGTAGCAGGGAAAAACATATCCGGTGTTATTGTTGCAACTATTATTATATCTATTTCGTCGCCGGAAACGTTGGTGGTTTTGAGCAGATCTTCTGCAGCCTTTACGGCTAATAAGCTGGTAGGGCCTTTTTCAAGTATCCGTCTTTCTTTAATTCCCGTTCTTGTAGTAATCCATTCATCGGTTGTATCGATTATTGTTTCAAAATACTTATTATCATAAACCTTTTCAGGTACATACATACCGACTCCGGTAATAACCGCATTATAGCTTTTTGATTTATTCATTTATAATTATACCAGGTTAGAATAATTTTTAATTGACTTCTCTATTTTCGATACTAAATTTTTTGCATGCATCTCTTCAGCTTTAAGCACCATATTTTTTATTGCTTTCGGTGTGCTTGATCCATGCCCGATTATGCTGATCCCGTTCACTCCAAGCAGCGGAACACCACCGTACTCCTGGTAATCGAAATCGTGCAGGATCTCCTTGAGAGAGTTTTTTGCAATTCCAACTTTAAGTTTCTTCCAAAAACTTCTTTGAGAATACTCTTTCAATTT
This sequence comes from Ignavibacteriaceae bacterium, assembly GCA_035542335.1. Lineage (GTDB taxonomy): Bacteria > Bacteroidota > Ignavibacteria > Ignavibacteriales > Ignavibacteriaceae > DATKLQ01. Next base: position 12,403 of record DATKLQ010000505.1, read on the forward strand.
AAATTTCAAATAATTAACAACACTTTCTCCGAACTTAAGAACTATATTTCCCAAAAATCCGTCGCAAATAATGACATTAATTTTTCCCATCAGAATATCCCTTCCTTCTACATTCCCGACAAAATTAAGGTTCGACTTCTTCAACAGTTTTGAAGCCGCTTCGGAGAGGTCATTTCCTTTTCCTTCCTCTTCGCCCATACTAAGAATACCGACGGAAGGATTTTTGATGTTTCCGATCTCACTTGCATAAATCGAGCCCATAAGAGCGTATTCAAGCAGATGCTGAGGTTTGGCATCTTTGCCGGCACCAACATCGTATACGTAGCATTTACCGTTTATATTGGGAAACTCAGCGCCGATTGTTGGTCTTCCGACATCGGATAATCTCCCGATAATTAAAGTCGATGCGCTCATTACGGCCCCCGTATTCCCTGCACTTACGAATGCATCG
>DATKLQ010000506.1:0-5351 GCA_035542335.1 Ignavibacteriaceae bacterium
AATGATAATATAAGGTTCCTGGAGGTTACGTCATTAAAGCCGGATGATATAGAACAGATTAAAAAGCAGCAAAGGGATTTTGCAAAAATATGGAAAAATGTCGGGCCGAAGATTATCGAAATATATTCTGAAAAAAATCAAAACGTAAATTATTTAAAGGATATAGACGCCGATTTCAGCAGGTGGAACACCGCAATTAATGAGGAAGCATGGAATTCAATAGGAGAGGAATTCAAAAACCGCGGAATTAATCTTACTAATTTTTCCAACGGGAAAGAATTTGTGAAATCCGTTTCTTCTTTTGCAGACGATGAGATAAAGAATAAGGATGTTAAAGGAGAAAAGGAGGCTGAAAATACTTATAAAACATTCGCCGATACTGTTTGGTTCGGAAAGGTTAAGGAGACATGGGTTCCTTACCTTCAGGATAATAAAATGCTTTCCGACTCCCAGAAAGATTCAATTGAAGTTAAGCTTTCCCACTGGAAAGACGAAGTTGTGCCGGGAGGATTTAATTGGATCTATATAGTAATTGCAGTTTTAATAATAATAATTCTATACTTAATAACCAGGAGAAGATCCCCGCGAGAGCCGAAAGAGATAAAACCGTAAGTTTTGATGAATAAGTGAGACTCACCTTCGAGGTGAGTCTCACTTTCCGGGAATTACAGAATTATTTTCCCAATGAACACTCGTTAGAGTCCTTAGACTCTGACGGAGTCTACGATCGAATGTCGAATAATGAACATACAGGATGCCTTCGATATTCATTATGCAATGTTGGATATCGAATTAATATTGATAAAATATCTTTACAGTTTCGCACAAAATTTAACAATAAAGTTCCCACTCCATTCTCCCTACTCCCTGCTCCCTACTTATTTCCCGTGCCTCCCTCTTCACCTTGCTTAAACATTCCGTATTCTTTAATTTTGATAATAAATTAAAACATTTTGCTTAATCAGAAAGATTAGAAATGAATACGCTTAAAACTGTATTTTTAATGACTGTAATGATGATCCTCTTCCTTTTAGTCGGGTACCTGCTCGGCGGATCAACAGGTATGACAATCGCTTTTATTTTCTCTTTAATAATGAATTTCGGCACGTATTGGTTTTCGGATAAGATTATTCTTTCAATGTACAGGGCAAAAGAAGTAAACAGGGAAACTGCTCCTAAACTCTATACTTTAGTCGAGGAATTAGCATCAAGAGCAAATCTGCCTATGCCCAGGGTTTATGTAATCGAAGATGCAACCCCCAATGCGTTTGCTACAGGGAGAAATCCCCAGAATGCAGCCGTAGCTGCTACAACTGGAATATTAAGAATCCTGGACAGCAATGAAACCGCCGGGGTTATTGCGCATGAATTAACCCATGTAAAGAACAGGGATATTCTTACGGGGACAATTGCAGCAACCCTTGTAGGAACAATTACCTATGTTGCACAAATGGCAGGCTGGGCTCTCATGTTCGGACGCAACGACGATGATGACCGCGGAGGACTCTCATCATTAGCGCTGCTTATTGTAGCGCCGATTGCTGCAACTTTGCTCCAGCTGGCAATTTCACGCGCAAGAGAATACAGCGCCGATGAAGGCGGAGCGGAAATTTCGGGCAAACCTCTTTCACTTGCTTCGGCACTGGCAAAGCTGCAGGCCGCAAATGAGCAAAAACCTGTTAACTATGCTGCTCCTGCAACCGCACATATGTTCATCGTGAATCCTTTAAGCGGCGCAAGCATTATGAGAATATTTTCTACGCACCCGCCGGTCGAAGAGAGAATCAAAAGGCTGCAGGAGATTGCCGCAGGCAGAAGATAATTAAAGAGTATATTAAAGGATTTCTTATAGTAGGAATCTCTTGAAGAAAAAATATCAAATACAAAAAAACAAATAACAAATAATGCTCAAATATCAATTTTCAAAAAACAAACCTTCTTGAGATTTGAATTCTTTATCGGATTTCATTTTCCGCCTGAAGGATCAGTATTTGGCTTAGAAATTTGTTTTTTGCTTTTGGTGCTTATGGCAGGCAGCAAAATTTTAAAATAACTTTTGAAACTGCCTGCGGTTTCAGAAAGGATCAATTGAAAATTTTTTTATTTTTTTTATTTGCTTTTTCCCGAATTATATCAGCTCAAGGACAATGGGAATCTGATCATAATACCGCTCAGAAATCCAATCTGGAAATATTCTATTATCTGGCTGATTCCTCTGCCTCAAATCTCTTGAATTTTATCCCGGATAAAAAAAAGGAGATTAGATTAAATTTAAACTTAGGCAATGATTACTCTGTGCTCGGAAATAAAATAATTTCTTCTCTGCAGCGGCACGAAGTTCTTCTTTCTGCCGCATCAGAAAAAGAAAGCGGGGCCTTATCGCCCGGGAATGATCCTGTCTCAATCAATTATGTCATAGATAACGCAAAAGTTAAATACGGCGAGATTTTCAGAAGAGGTTTCCTGGGAGACTATTATATTCCCAGGAATATATTCCTATCCGGTAATTTTGTGATTAATTCCGAAGATGTTAAATATAATTCATTCAGTTATACTTTCGGCGATACCGTCAGATTTGACGATATAAAAAGTCTGGAGAATTCATCTTTTCCGTTTACACAGGGAGAAGTTCCTGCCGAACCTTTCTTTTCCGGGCTTCTGGAACCGGTGGTAGCAGTCGGAACCGCTGCCGTTGCTCTGTTTTTATTCTTTACAATTCGAAGCAAGTAGTCTGGATGCTGGATTCTGGATGCCGGATATTGGATTGGCGCCCGGTATCAAGTATCCAGTATCAAGCATCCAGTATCAAGTATCCATATCGGATATCATTATCGTATCTTGCCTGAATGCTCTAAATTTGCCTTTGCTGGCTTATTATTTTTAATTATTTTTCGTAATATTTTTTCACTTTTGTTATTTCTTATATAGATAAATATTCAATTTCCAGAATTAATTATATGATTAAAAAACTTCTCTTTTTTTTATTTATACCTGTCATTTTTTGGGGATGCTCTTCCTCTGTAGACACTACAAACCTTTCCCCCGAAGAAAGATTTAACTATTCTTTGGGTCTTTTCAACGATGAGGATTATGAAGAAGCCTTAAAAGAGTTCCAAGCTATTGTGCTTCAATTCCCGGGGAATGCCGTTGTGGATGATGCTCAATATTATTTGGCTTTGACGAGGTACAAGAGGAGTGAATATATCCTTGCCGCTTACGAGTTCAGCAAGCTGATTAAAAATATGTCTGCAAGCGAATGGGTGGATGAAGCCCAGTTAATGCTTGCGGAGTGCTACTACAATATTTCCCCCAATTATTCCCTGGATCAGGCTTATACAAAAAAAGCCATAGAGGAATACCAGGCCTTTATTGATTTTTTTCCCGCTAACCCTAAAGTTCCGGAGGCCGAGCAAAAAATAAATGAGCTGAACGAAAAGCTTGCGCATAAAGAATACAATACTGCTTATATTTATGAAAAGCTGGAATATTACAAAGCTGCTCTATTATCCTATGATAATGTGATAGAAACCTATCATGATACGAAGTATGCTCCTCTGGCAATGTATGATAAAATAAATCTTCTCATACAGCGCGGAAGGAATGAAGAAGCATTAACCGAAACCGGGAAATTTTTGGAAAGATACCCTAAAGACCCGAGAACCGAAGAAGTGGAAAGAATCAAATCCTCCCTGGAAAATAAATTATCAGCCGCTAAATAATGCTTAAAGCTAAAAAGGTGGGCGAATCAATTGTTACGATGACCGAGCTGGTTCTGCCGAACCATACTAATCAATTGGGCCATTTATTGGGCGGGCAATTGATGCATTGGATTGATATATGTGCCGCGCTCTGTGCGGCAAAGCATAGCCAGAGGGTTTGTGTAACCGCATCCGTAGATAAAATAAACTTTCTGCACCCCATACATTTAGGGAATGCCGTAACTTTAACCGCTTCCGTAAACAGGGTTTTCAATACTTCGATGGAAATAGGCGTTAAGGTATTTGCCGAATCTTTTTGGGAAGGAACAAGACTGCATACGAATACGGCATACTTGACTTTTGTAAGTGTCGATAAGCAGGGTAAACCGGTTACTGCAATACCGGCTTTTCCTGAGAGCGAAGAAGAAAAAAGAAGATATAAAGAAGCTCTGCAGCGAAGAAAATACAGGCTGAAAGAGATAGGTAAAGTTATTTCACGCTGATTCCATTTACATGCATATTAAGTGAAACATTTCATTAAACGAAATGCAGGAACAGATTTCCCGTCTTCATTCCGGAAATAAGAAGCACATACTGATTGGTATAAATACCTTCGTTCTCATTTTTTTATTCAGCTCTACATCTGATTCACAGATTCCGGTAAACGGCTTCTGCAAATACAATTCTCACAAAATTCAACCTGAATACAATTCCCTTTATGCAGTAAACTATAATGACGATTCCTATACCGATCTGCTGCTCTTTAATAATACCAAAAAAGAGATTATCCAGCTTGAGGGGAGTTCTTCCGGAAATTTTGAAAAGCAGCTCTCTTATTATATGCCTTATGAAATCAGCAAGATGGTGCGCCTTTCCGATAAAACGAATCAAACCCTCGGATATGCTTTTTCTTCCCGCAAGGAAATGTCCGTCGGTATATTTAAACTGCTTAAGAACGGCAGACCGGTAATTGCAAAAAAAATTAAATTTAAATCTTATCCGGAAAATATTTGCACGGCGGATATAGATAAAGATGACAAGCCGGAATTGCTGGTATCCGGAGGTTCATTTGAAGGCCTTGCCGTACTGAAAGAAAACAAGGAATCCCTGGAAGAAATCTATATTGATAAAAAAAACTGCTACACCGGGGCGATATTCATTGATTTGACTAACGACGGGACACCTGATGTTGCGGCATACAACCTTATCAGCGGTTCGCTCGTATTTTTTTATAATGACGGGAAGGGAAATTTCAGGAAAGAGAGGAGCTTCAATTTCCCTGAAAGAATTCATTCATTTAAAGTTTTTGACGTGAACCTGGATTCCTATGAGGATCTTATGTTCATAAGCGGCCGGGCCATTTATATAATGTACGGCGACTTCCGTTCTTCGTATGAAAAAAGAACTGTAGTAGCAACAAAATATACTCCCGATTCTTTCGTAATCGGCGACTACAACAGAGACGGCAGAATTGATTTAATTTACTTGAATAAATCTAAATCGCTTATATCCGCTCTCTTCGCCGAGGATAAATCGAGTTTCTATCCTGAAATCGTTATGATCCTTAGACCACGGCTCTCAAATTTAATTACCTATTACAGCAAGTTTTTCAGGGGAATAGCCGCAATCAGCGAAGACGGCTTTATCTATACA
>DATKLQ010000507.1:0-4503 GCA_035542335.1 Ignavibacteriaceae bacterium
TGTAAATAAAATAATTATTCTATTTTTTCTTTTCATAAATTTTTTTTAAAAAATTAATTACATTAAGCCCGGGCTTCGATTTCCCTGTTTATCTTATCGATAACGTCATCTTCGAGTTCGTATTTCGAAATAATGAAGATAGCCAGTCCTAGCAGCAATGCAGGTATTACGCATACTAGCCAAAGAATTCCCTGCTGTGCCATGGCTGATTGGGACACGTCATTTTTTTCGTCGAAATGGACGATAGCCAGCACAAAGCCGGGCACAACACCGCCTAAGGCCATCCCAGCTTTGAAGAATATGCCTGTGAGGGCGTTAACAATGCCTGAAATGCGGCGTCCGGTGGTGTGTTCGCCATAAGAAATTACTTCAGGCACTAGTGCCCACATATAGCCGGTTGCCACAATAATACCTGTGGATTTCACAAATTGGGCCACCAGCACCAGCCATATTTGCGATTTGAGGGAAGGAATAACGGAAATAACGTATAACATGGCCATCCCGATAATGGCTATAATGAGGAACACATAGAACATTCGCTTCTTGCCGATTGTACGTTTAATGGCGGGCACCAGCGGCATAAAAATGAATGCTGGAATGGAACCTAGTGCATTAAAATAAGGTAGCCAGTTAGGCGCCTGGACATTGTAAATCATATAGAACGGACCGGCAGAGTTGCCGATTGCCATCATTGCAAAAGCTGTAATGAAGAAAAATGCTAAAATGCGCAATGGGCGGTTACGCAAAAATTCGGTGAACAAATCGGATGCCTTCACTTTCGATGTCTTATCCTCCGCCATTACCACGCGTTCTTTGGTTTGAGTGTAACAGAAAATGAGCAGGGCCAGGCCTACCAAAGAGTAAATAGTCATAGTAATGAACCATGCGCTGCCGGCTTCCGGGGAATTTATTTTACCGTTGGGGGAAAGATAGGCCACTAGGATCGGGATGCCGTAAGCGACGGCCAATCCGCCTAAATTGGCCATAAACATGCGAACCGAAGTAAGTTTTGTTATTTCGTCGGTATCGCGGGTAAGTGATGCATTGAGGGCTCCATAGGGAACATTGATCAGTGTATAGAGCATGGACAAACCTACATAGGTAATATAGGCATACAGTAGTGAGCCCGAAAAGCCGTTCCAAAAACATAGTATGGCAAGGCCGGTGAGCGGAATACCGCCTAAAATCAGGTATGCGCGGTATTTGCCCATTCGGGGTGAGCGTTTATCAACAAATGCCCCCACCAGCGGGTCCCAAGCCACATCCACTAAGCGGACAATAAGGAACATTATAGCGGCAGTTGCAGCGGGCAGACCATAAACATTAGTGTAGAAAATCAACAGGTATTGCGCAACTGTCTGATATATCAGATTCTGGGCTAAATCGCCAGATCCAAAACCAATACGCTGCAGCCGTGAAAGTTTATAAAAACCTTTTTGCTCGATATTTGTTAATGCCGAAGTTTCCGCAGCTTGTGAGATCTTCTGGTTAGTTTCCAAATTCCACCCTATAGTTTTATATTCAATATTAATTTAGGAATGAACTTATCTACATATAATTTGCTCAGGACCTATTTTAAGCTCCTAAGTTCAATAAATCACTGAAATTCATGGGGGTGATCCAATTACATAATACATATCAGCAACAAAAAATCATAGTCACTCTTCGCCGTTAAATAACCAATTTGCGTCAATAAAAAATATAAATTTAAATAATTCGGCGAAATTCAAGTTTTATACTTTCTTTTGAATAAATTTTGATCAAAATTGGCATAATATTCCGAATTATAATCCATGAAGAATTTTTTCAGCTAAATATTTATTGAAAGAAGGGTTCCCCGCTATTATTTCAAATTTATTAGGTCTGAGAAATTTCATAATAACACTATTAAAAGCAATTTTTGATCAATTTCCAAAATAAAGGAAATTAAATTTTGCGAACCAATAAATTATATGAAAAAGACTGTTTACTTCATTAAATCGGTCAAAAAAGATTTTAAATATTTCGAATCTATTTTTTTAGATGCCGTTTTTTCCTCAAGCTCTTTAACATACTGCATTACAATTTGAGTAAATACTGCTCCAGGTCTAGGATAAGCAGCTACAATATAATGAGGTCCCGGTGCAGACTCACCTTCTTCCTGTTCCAGTTCGGCTCTTAAATTATCAGGTGATATCAATGAATTCGCATATTGAAATATTACTTTATCCATTGCCTTGTAAACTTCCTTGCTTTCTTTGCTCAAACCGTAATAATCAAGAAGCTGTGCAAAAACATAATTCGATGTTGTATATACATCTTGTCCTTGTTCCGATTCGACCGGGCCGCCGTTTTCTGTGCGGCACATTGCCCAGCCCATATATGTCTTATTATTTTTAAAGATTGTCTTCAGAATTTTCTTTGCTTTATCAGCCGGAATAAACGATTCTTCACCAATTGCAATTAAATACCATAAAGCATCCAGCTGGTTTGTCCAGACATCTTTATTCATTTTTTTAGTAACCGGATCATAGCAGGTAACATAGTACTGGAGGTTGAGTCCCTTTTTATTTTTGTGCTCTCTCCAGAGTTTTTCAAAAGCCTGATCTGCTTTTTCAAAACTTGCCTGAAACTTTTCTTTCGCAGATGAATCACCCATCATATCTGCCATAATGCTCATTGCACGGCAGCCTGCCATGTAGGTTGTTGCATCGTAACTATCAACTCCAAACAGGGTCAAATTATCAAACGTATTTTTCACTTCATGCGGATTTCCTTCAGGGATTCCGTCTCCGTCAATATCGAGTGTTTGCAGGAAATCAAATCCGAATTTAAGTGTTTCCCAATTCTTCTTTAGGAAATCCATATCTTCCATAAATTTTACATTTCGTAAAACTCTCATTACCAGTTTTGGAAACAGATCCACCCAATAGTTATTATTATACCATGCATAATCACTTACATTACGTAACGGATGACCTATCCGCATAGCACTTAAATCATGTGCAACGCTTCCTTTGATCTTGAACGTATCTCGTATTTGAATTAACGATTTACCTTCATATTCTTCAGGGTGCTCCTGAAAATGCTTTCTAGCTTCTACAAAAGATGAGTGGTAATGATAATAGCGGGGAGTGATATCTTCTGCGAGAATTGAGTCAACAAACCTCTGACAAATTTCTTTCTCAATATTCGGGAAGAGAACCAGCAATACCATCGAATACCAATCAACATCGGAAGGATCGATATAGGCATAATCAAAACATTCAAGGAACCTCGCCCTTTGATTGCCGTCATCATCTTCAACCCAGGCTGCAGCATTAGAAAGAGGAAAACTAAATTCATTAAAAATCAGCCGGGCTAATCTCAGGGCACCGTTTTTATCTTTCTTATAAGACGGATTTTTTTGTATCAATTCAAATATTTTGGTTTGAATTGTTATTGTCCTTTCCAGCCATGCAGGATAATTATCTAAAGCGAGTTTGACCAAATCCACTGCCCTGGTCTCTATATTCTCAAAACTCTTGACATACGCTCTATCAAACTTCCTTCCATCAATATACCGCTGTTCTGGAAAATCTAATGCAAACGCAAAAGGTATTTTAATTGATGCTTTTGGTTTAAGTGTAAATGTAAGGCTTATCGCTGCTCCATAATCCTGATTGATAATAGGTTTTCTCTTTTCGTAGAAACTTCCGTCATCATTCAATAGTAAATCCTGTTTTAGTCTATTCAGGCAAAAATACGGATGGGTATCTATCTTAACACCCTCCATCTGTAGTACAGCAATTACCATTCTATCATCACATTCGCTGCTTCCCATTACTACTCCCCGCATGCCTCCGGAACTAAAATCCGTGTGGAAATGACCTTTGATAGGAGCTGTACATATATATACAGTATCCTGATCAGTAGGTTTTAATTCCTTTTCCTGAAGATTAACCAGCGAAGGTCTTGGAATTACCAGGATAATTTTCTGAGCCTGGTTTGAATTATTCTGTACTTCATATTCCTCCACACCAACGGGCAATAGAGTATGATGAGTTCCTGATAATAGAGGGGAAATCATTTTCCTTACGACAGTAACATTTTTAAGTTTATAGGCAACCTCTGCCAGTGGTGTAGCAAGAGAAATAGACATTTGCTTTTCGGCAATTGGAGTATGATAATAATTTTTCATTGCCGGAATATCATCAGGACCTTCCACCTTGCGGGGATCTCTCTGCGTAAGCATGATTCCTTTTTCGTCACCAACACAGATAAAAGGAGCAGAGCCAAGTTGAATAGCATTCTGATTTAATAAGATTATTCTTCCGGCATTATTTAATCTATTATAGAGACCTTCAGGGGAAATACCTATCGAACAGGTCGGCGCACCTTGAAGTGCAATGGTGAGGGGAAATTGAAGTGTTTTTGACATTCCCTGAAAATGAACTGTCATTTTATTTTTGATATAGATCTCGGAAATTTGAGATCCTGAGATAGAATAAACGTCATTAATTCTCAGTTTATGAGGTGATGGCA
>DATKLQ010000508.1:0-7901 GCA_035542335.1 Ignavibacteriaceae bacterium
CTTAAAATATTTGTCCCCATTAATGTTGTAATCGATAGTTTTAATGTTTATGAAAAAACAGGAATGTTTTCGGAAAAGGGAAACTTTGACTGTTGGCTTCGTTTCTTTTATCCGACACAGAAGGATTCGATAGCATCGATACAAACTTCAACGCATTTGGAAAGAAGCGGAATGGATGTTACTAATTCCCTTGAGGATTTAATATACGAAGGGGTTGTCGAATGCACCAAGCAATTTTATGCAAAATTTAAAGACAATTCGGATTACTCAGTTGCAGGAAATGACATAACTCCAGACATAATAATTAATTCACCTGAAAAAACTGTTTTTCCGCCGGATACAGCTTCAAAACCTCAAGTACTAAGCAGCATCGGGATGACAGTCCTGCAAGGATCAAAAATAAAATCCGGTTTTCAACTGAGTTACCAAGAACACTATATTTTTAAAAATCCTCATTTCGCCGGAGGATTCGGTTTCTGCGGTTCCTATTATGATATAGAAAATAAAAAAGACTTTTTGGAAGGATCTTTCTTTAGCCTGAATTCCCGTTACTCCTTAAGATACTTCTTATCAGAGAATCAAAAAGGGCCTTATTTCTCGGGAGGGCTTAAGCTTTCATTCGGAACTGAAAAAATAAACTATGGCTACGGAAATAGTAAAACTAATTTTTTTGTTGGACCAACTCTCGAAGAAGTATTTGGAATTTCAATTGCCAGGAAGGTATTCCTTGAAGGAGGAGCATTCCAGATAAAACATTTCGGATCGGACCTAATGCCCGACGATCTTGGATATTTATTTGCGCTTTATGTAGGGATATAAGAACATCATGGCTCCCGAGTAATTATAACAAAAATATAAAATTTATAATAGGGTAGAATTATGTTGAAATTCATGCATACCGGAAAAATTCTTTTTATCTTTTTATTAAGCTCATTCCTAATAACCGCTTATTCTCAAGCAAATCCGATTGTGTCGCCAAAAATCTGTTTAGATATAGCAGGGAAACACGCAGTAAGCATGGGCAGTGCTAATGGAAGTTTAAATGTCAATACCGGGATTTCAATCGGTTTTGAGATATTATCCAACACCGGCAGCAATTTTAATTTCGGCGGCGGCTTGATGTATTTAATACCGAGGGAACAGCAAGTCAGCGGCAGCGGAAAATTTAACTTTATTCCAATTTATGGCCTGATAAAGATAGATTTATCAACTAATGTTCCGGTAACTCCGAGTCTTATAGGTTCTGTGGGATACAATGTTTTATTCAACGGGGATTCCAATTATAAAGGACCGACGAGCCTGAAAGGAGGATTATATTTAGCCGGAGGGATAAGGATCTCTCCGGGTACCCTTTTCTTCGAGGTCTTGTATAAATCATTCAGCGGAAGCGCAAATTACCAGAACCTGAATTTCGATATAGTTTATACTACACTTTCAATCGGGATGGGACTGGAAATTTAAGTACAAAGAAAAATTAAATTCAATCGGTTTAATGATTATTATAATCCGGAAAGGAGACCTGTTCTATCAAAATAATTTCTTGCCTATCTTAACGAATCAGCTTAAATTAAGAAAGATTTTTAAGAATTTGCAAAATTTAACGGGGTCCCGCTTTGATAATTAAGCCTGAGTTCTTTTCATTTAAAATTATTCATCTTAATAAGATGAAAAAATTTTTAATTTCATCTTTATTGATGATTTCTTTTTTCCCGGCATGCTCAAGCAATCAGAAAATATATCAAGAATCAAATTCTAATTATAAAGGTGAAAATGGACTAGATACTTTGAAAGATTTAGTCAGCAGGAAGTTAAAATATATTATGTCACTCAAGGAAATTGAAACCCTCCCGCTCATTAAAAATAAAACTGAACTCAATATATTTTTAACAGAATTCTGGAAACAACGGGATCCCACTCCACAGACTCTTAAAAATGAATATAAAGAAGATTATTATTCACGCATTAAGACCGCCGATACTTTCTTTTTCGAAAGAAAACCGGGCAGTGAGACTGAAAGAGGAAGGATTCTTTTACTTTACGGCCGGCCTGATGATATTTCTAAAGATAATTTGCCTAATGGCCCCTTAATTTTAAATGATGGTTCAATAATAAAATCCTATGAGATATGGATATACGATAAGCCTGCAGGATCTAATGCAATGATAGAGAATATATTTTCAAATATATATCCAGGACGCATGAAGTTTGTTTTTGCCGATATGATAGGTTTTGGAGAATTTGACCTAATTTTTTCAACTGAAAGGGGTGAAAAAGTTGATCCAAGAATTTTTAACAGGTACTGAAGCAATAAGCAGTTATTATGAAAATCTGCTCCTTTAAATCTTATCAGCCTTATAAAGAGTGAAAGATTCCATCTGATTAAAGAATAATTCAATCCTTAATTTTTATTTTTTTCTCTTAAGATTCTCCTTCACCGGCAAACTGAACATCTTCCCTTTTCTCAACCTCTTTCCAAATAAGCACGCTGTGAGTTTCCCTAAGAAGCAGCGAACCGACAATAAAGGTAATTCCGGCAACTATAATGGGATAATATAATCCGGCATAAATATTCCCGGTTTCTGCAACAATGCCCAAACCAATTACCGGAAGCAGTCCGCCGAAAACACCGTTGCCTATGTGATAAGGGAGAGAAAGTGCCGTATATCTTATCTTAGCCGGGAAAGCTTCGACCAAGTATGCAGCAATCGGACCGTAAACCATTGTAACAAAAATTACCTGGATAAGAACCAGCAGAATCAGCTGCCAGGCGGCCGGATTCGAAATAAAGCTGCCCAATCCAGTGTAATGCAAAACCTCGTTAGCCGGCCGCAGAACGGTGCCCGACATGGTTTGCGGAATTAAAGAAATTGCGCCCGTTACTGGATTTTTCTGCGACAAAACAGTAACCACATTCGATCCGGCGGCAGCCTGCATCATTTTATAAATGGGTATATATGAAATTGCAGCAAGCAGGCACCCGGTCATCATAATCTTTTTCCTGCCGAAGCGGTCCGAAAGTGAACCGAAGAATACAAAAAGCGGCATTCCAAATAATAAAGCTATGGCTACGATATAATTTGCCGATGTTGGATTTACCTTTAAAACTGTCTGTAAGTAAAATAAGGCATAAAACTGGCCCGTATACCAGATTACCCCCTGCCCCGCAGTTGCGCCAAATAAAGAAATTAGAACATGTTTCAGGTTTTCCCATTTGGTAAATGCCTCTTTTAAAGGTTTGGCGGATGTCATTCCGGTGCTTTTTATATGGTTGAATATCGGTGATTCCTTCATTTTTAACCTAATATAAACGGAAATTCCTACAAGAATGATAGAAATTAAAAAAGGAACCCTCCATCCCCATGAAGCAAAAGATGCGACACTCATGCTGTTCTGAACCATCAATATTACAAAAAGTGAAACGAACAAACCGAGAGTAGCAGTAATTTGGATAAAGCTTGTATAAAAACCTCTCTTATTATCAGGAACATGTTCGGCAACATATACAGCTGCGCCGCCGTATTCTCCTCCGAGTGCCAATCCCTGGAGGATACGTATTATCAATAGTATTATTGGTGCAAGAATACCTATGGAAGCATAAGTCGGCAAAAATCCTATAACGGCCGTCGAACCGCCCATAATTAATAAAGTAATTAAAAATGCATATTTTCTTCCGATCTTATCTCCAATCCTTCCGAAAAATAATGCACCGAAGGGCCTCACTACAAAGCCCACCGCAAAAGTAGAAAGATATGCAGCAAGCGCTAATTGCGTATTTCCCTTGGGATAAAACAGAGGCGAAATTATGGTTGCAAGGCTTCCAAAAATATAAAAGTCATACCACTCGATCATAGTACCGACTGCAGATGCAGCTATTACTTTCGAGATTTTATAATCTTCTGTAATTGTTCGCTTTGAAGCGGCAGCGGCCGACAAATTTAAAGACATATACAATTCCTTAATTAATTAAAAAAATTACGGCTATCTGCAGAGTTAATTAAATTTAAATCGAAAGAAATGAAAAAGTGCTTGTTAGGAATTGAACCTACTGAATGTTTGTCAGAAGATATTACCTGTTAATATAAAAAAATTTCTTAAATAAAAAATTACTCTACGTCGTTTAGAGAATTTTCAAGGCTCAGAAATGGAATAAGTTTTGATAAAATTTAAGTATGAATAAAGCCTCAAAATACATTATTCTTTCATCGATCCTGCCTATTATATTTTTTATAAATGCAGCCGTTCCGGCTTTTGTGCTCGGCTGCCCGACCAGAGGATTGATAGCAGCAGTTATTGCAGTTGTTTGCGTCTGCCTGGCCTTATTTTCAGCAATAAAAGGAGTTTTGAGTGAAATTGAAGCAGCGCAGGGCGGAGAGGTTTGGATTTTAAGTTGTATAATTCTGGCTCTGCCTGCCTTCTATATTGTCGTCATTGCATAATTTCCATCTTTGTTTCAGCAGCATTTATTCCTAGAGTTATGTATCCTCGAAAATTTGAGTAATCCCTCGCCGGCAAACGTTTGTATTATCTGATCTGTTTTCTTGATGCTTTTTTATTCATTATAATAATCAATTAATATTCTTATTTTTACATAATATGTTTACAGTTGGACAGATTAAAAAAGAAAAGGCCCTTCTGCTAGCCCCCATGGAGGATGTAACGGATATTTCCTTCAGGCTTATCTGTAGAGAACTTGGTGCAGACGTTGTTTTCACTGAATTTGTTAATTCGGAGGGATTAGTTCGTACATCCGACAGAACTTTCCGCAAATTAAAAATTGTTAACGAAGAGCGCCCGGTTGCAATCCAGATTTACGGCGGAAATATTGCGTCTATGGTCGGCGCAGCACAAATAGCGGAAGAAGAAAATCCGGATCTAATCGATATAAATGCCGGATGCTGGGTAAAAAATGTAGTGGGATTAGGTGCAGGCTCTGCTTTGCTTAAAGATCCTCCATACATGCAGAAATTGGTAGAAGAAGTTGTTAAATCCGTTTCGCTGCCTGTTACTGTAAAAACAAGATTAGGCTGGGATGATAAGAGTATTCAAATTTTGGAAGTGGCAAAAAGAATGGAAGATGCCGGGGCTAAGAGTCTGACAATCCACTGCAGAACCCGGGCAATGGGGCATAAAGGGGAGGCTGATTGGACCTGGATACCTGCAATAAAATCAGCAGTTAAAATCCCCGTCGTATTAAACGGAAACGTACTTGCTGCCGAAGATGTTAAAAAAGCTTTCGATGAAACCGGAGCAGATGCCGTAATGATCGCCCGCGGTGCAATCGGAAATCCATGGATTTTTAAAGAAGCTAAAGAAATTTTATCAACAGGGAAAATCCTGCAGCCGGTTAATGAAGAAATCAGAATAAATACATGCTTAAAGCATTTGAAGTATGCCGTGCAAATTAAAGGGGAAAAGTATGGTGTAATTGAACATAGGAAGTTTTATTCCGGGTACCTAAAAGGATTGTACAACTCTTCTCAAATCAGGCAGGAATTAATGAGCAAGACTGAATACAATTCCGTGGAATATCTCCTTCTCAAATACCTAGAAGACCTCCTGAATTATAAGCTTGCCGTATAGTTCCCCTATTCAGCAAATCAGTCATTCATAGTCATTTATAGTCATTTATAGTCATTCATAGTCATTCATTGTCATTCGGTAGTCATTCGATTGTCACCCGATTGTCAATAATACGTCCTCTATAACTTCATCCATCAAACTTCATCCATCAAACATCCCGCTTAGGCTATTTTGGACCTAATCTCAATGCCTTCTCGGCCAGCTCTAAATTCCCCGATGCTTCGCTTCCCCAAGGGAGGAAAATAGTATCTTCCAATCCTATTCTTGCATCATAACCCCTTTTTATAGCTTCTTCAACCAAATCCCAAGCGGTAAGATCAAAACCGTGCAAAAGACGCTTCACTTTAATTTTATGATCGTCCAAAATAGTTTCAATCTTCTTGACTGTAACCAAAGCATCTTTAATATTCTGTTCCTGAGGTTCAATTAGGATCCTAATGCAGTCATTTATAATTGAAGATCGGGCAAATTTCTCCGCCGTTTCCGGATCGGTTATGCCGGCTTCAATTTTAATTCCTTTCTTTATCAGCTCCTCCGAAATTTCAATTGAATCTTGCTCAACAATATTTACTGAAGCAAAATCCGGAAGAACTTTCCAGCTTCTTATTTGCTTAATTCTTTTATTTAGATCCGGTTCAATCCAATCCCCTGTGCTTATCCCGACTTTAATCTTCCCGGAAATATTTCTTACTCCGCGGATAATCTTATTCACATCTTTATCTGCTAAACTTTCCTTTCCTTCATTATCATAAATATGAATATGAAACAGATTAAAACCTGCATTAAACAATTTTAAAACATCTGATTTAATCTCCCGAGGAGTGTTAGGAATGTATTTCGATTCCGGTTTCGGACGGGCTCCATTAAGTGCAATTTGTATCATAATTTATAATCTGAATTAAAAAATGTTTACCTATAACATAATAAAAAAAGAACAGACCATGCTAACGGGGCAGGCAAGAATGTAACTAAGACATTCCCTCTGAGCCTGTTTTACATTTATCATTTTCCTATATTTCTAAAGCTTTTACATTAAAATTTTTATACATGATTAAATTTGAACAGCAAAACGGGATTGCATTAATTAAGCTCAACCGGCCGGAAAAAAGGAACGCACTTCACCCTATTTTAATAAATGAATTTAAAGAAAAGCTGAATGATATCGAAAATGATAAGTCGGCACGTATTTTAATTATAACCGGTGAAGGAAGCAGCTTCTGCTCCGGTGCCGATTTAGATTATCTTAATCAGCTCCGGAAATTTTCTGCTGCAGATAATGAAAAAGATACTAAATCAATTGCGGAATTATTTCTCCGGCTGTATCATTTCCCCAAACCAACTATAGCTGCCGTAAACGGTCCTGCGATAGCCGGAGGGTGCGGCCTGGCTACTGTCTGCGATTTTATTATTGCAGATGAGCTGAATGCTAAATTCGGGTATACTGAAGTAAAAATCGGGTTTATCCCTGCAGTAGTTTCAATCTTCCTGATTAAAAAAATCGGGGAAGGAAGAACTAAGCAGCTGATGATTAGCGGTGAATTGATTGACAGCTGGAAAGCATTAGAAATAGGATTGGCTAATTATTTATCAAAAAAAGTGTTAGACGAATCATTAAACTTGGCAAATAGGCTGATGGAGAATTCTGACAGGAGCATGGAAATGACAAAGAAAATGCTAAATTCCATTTCGCTGATGAATGCTGATGAAGCCGTTGAATACTGTATTGAACTTAACATTATCAGCCGTTCATCGGAGGATTTTTTAAAGGGATTAATGCAGTTTCTTAATAAAAAATAATTAAGGGCAATAAAAATAATGGCTGAAGATCTGAAAAAATATATCCGTAGCATTAAAGATTTTCCAAAACCGGGGATAGTGTTTCGTGATATTACAACATTGCTAAAAGAACCAAAAGCTTTAAAAGATACTCTCATTCAATTGTATGAAGTTTCAAAAGATTCAAATATTAGTAAGGTCTGCGGCATAGAATCCCGGGGATTTATGTTCGGCTCAATGGTTGCCGAAAGATTAAATGTAGGTTTTGTGCCGATCCGGAAACCCGGCAAGCTTCCCGGCAGGACAGAGAAGCAGGTTTATGAACTTGAATACGGGACAGACGCAGTCGAGATTCATACCGATGCAATTACTAAAGGCGACAGAATCCTCCTCCATGATGATCTACTTGCAACTGGAGGGACAGCTAGAGCATCTGCCGATCTGATTGAAAGGCTGGGAGGGAAAGTTGTTCAAATTTCCTTCATAATCGAACTGGGATTTCTTAAGGGGAGGGATAAATTAAAGGGATACGACGTAAGATCGTT
>DATKLQ010000509.1:0-8727 GCA_035542335.1 Ignavibacteriaceae bacterium
TAGCCCAGTGCCTGAGAATACCTATAATAGGGTGGAAGCCGATGTTTTTCTCGGTCGACAATGCTTTACCTTCTAGGATGTTTACACGCCGCACCAAATCCTTCTTTTTAAATTCATTAATCAGCCTTGATTTGCCCAGGCCGGCTTCGGCAATAATATTAACTATTGAACCTTCTCCGTTTATAGCTTTATGCAGAAGAAACTCAAGCTTGTCCAGTTCCTTGGTCCTGCCCACCATTTCCGAATAAATAATTCTTCCGGTCTCTTCAGCATCGGAACTGTTTTTTTCCTTAAAAGATTTAAGCTTATAAACCTTTACGGGATCGCGTTTTCCTTTTAATGAAACCGGCTGAACCATTTCGGCTTCAAAATAATTTTTTATATATCTGTATGTACCTAGGCCTAGTAATATTTCGCTTTGCCGTGCGGATTGGCATAGCTTAGATGCAATTTCAACCGTATCGCCGATAACCGTATATTCGATCTTTGCGCCGGATGAGATGCTTCCGGCTATCACCATTCCGGTGTTAATTCCGGTATTAAGCTTTAGGTCTGCGGGCAGTGAGCTTTTCCTTGAGAATTGAAAAAGAGAATCTGCGATTTCTATCGCTGCATGTACGGCTTTCAGTGAAGAATTTTCTATTGTAACCGGAAGCCCGAAGTAGAGGAGAATATCGCTTCCGTCTATTTTCTTTACTGTGCCGCCGTATTTTTGAGTAATTTCGGAGATTCTTTTTGAGTACTCCTCAATAATCCAGACAATATTTTCATGACCGGCTTTTTCCGTCAATTCACTAAATTCCGATAGTTTCATATAAACTATTGCAGCCTGTTTCTGCTCTGTTTCCTTTTTTAAATCTGCAGTTTTCTCCCTGCTTAAGGATTCCTTTATATCTCCGAGCTCCAATTCATTCTTAATTATTTTCAGGGCCGTAATTATTTTTTCAGAGTTTTCAAATCTTTTTTCCTCTTCTTTCTGAAGGCAGGTTAAAATAATTTTTTCAAGTTCAGGATTGATATCTTCCCTAAAGCAAGAAGGGGGGAGAGGATCTTCATTAATTATCGAATAGATTACTGCCGCTTCATAATTATGAATGAAAGGAAGCTTTCCGGTCAGCATTTCATAAAGGACTATTCCGAATGACCAGATGTCCGAAGCGAACCCGGCAGGCTTTCCCATAGCTTGTTCAGGCGACATGTACGCCGCAGTTCCGAATGTAGTGCCCGATAATGCTTCTTCCTTTGAATTCTTCAGCTTTGCTAATCCGAAATCCATTACCTTAATCTGATTCTGGGAATTAATCATTATATTGTCGGATTTAATATCCAGGTGGGCAATCCCTTTGCCGTGAGCTTCCTTCAATGCTTCTGCAATTTGGATTGAATAATAAACAGCATCCTGAATTTTAAGAGGACCCTCACGATTTTTTTCCCGCAAAGTTAATCCCGAGACAAATTCCATTACAATAAAATGCTCGGTTTGATTGTTTTCAGGATTTTTATATTCCTCTAAGGAATGGATAATGCAGACATTGGGATGATTTAAAGCAGAAGCAGATCTGGCTTCCCTTATAAATCTTATTTTATTTTCTTCATTTTGCGTCTGCCGGGTCGGAAGAAATTTTATTGCAACCTCTCTCTGCAGCTTGGTATCTTCGGCTAGATATACCACACCCATTCCGCCTTCGCCTAGCTTTTGTAATATTTTGTAATGCGAAATAGATTTGTCAATCATCGGTTTTTCTTAGTTTATAATTTAATCCGGCTACGGCGGACAGGTCCGCCCTCGCCGAGTTTATCAAGTATTTTATAGTGTGAAATTGATTGGCACATCATTTCTTAATTTAATTGCTTGCTTTGTTTCCGAGTATGTCATGCTGAACTTGTTTCAGCATCTGAACTTGTTTCAGCATGTAAACTTGTTTCAGCATCTAAACTTGTTTCAGCATCTCCTTCCGGGATTCGGAAGATTCTGAGACAGGCTCAGAATGACACGTGCTTCCCGATCTGTTTTGTCGAACCCAGTGATGAATTTATTTCTGTCTCTTTGGCTTTGTTTTGCAATTCGAATTCTAAAGAATGTCGGAATAACATTCTGTACATGCTGAACTAGTTTCAGCATTTGTTCTTGCATTGAAAGACTAAAGATCTCATCTTTCTTACTTAAAAATTTTGCAGTCTGAGTTTGATTTCCGGAAACGAATTGAAGCTGAAGGGATGATGAAGTTAACCTTCTCTTTTAATAACGACGGCGGTCATATCATCTGCCTGTTGATTACTGACTGTAAATAATTTTACCTCTTGAAAAATAGTTTCAACGATTTTATCAGCCGTTTCATTTTTATTATTTAAAAGGATTTTTAATAACCGTTCTTCTCCGAATTCTTCTTCTTTATTATTCATGGCTTCCGTAATTCCGTCCGAAAATATGACCATAAGCTCGCCCGCTTCCATAGCAACAATGGATTCTTCATAAGGTGCATCGGGCACAATACCTAAGGCCATCCCTGTAGTCGGCAGCCGTCTTATATCATTATTGCGGGCAATCAGCATAGGCTTATTGTGTCCGGCATTGCAATAAGTAATTTCATTCTTCCCCGGATTTAATATTCCATAGAATAGGGTTGCGAATTTATTTGAAGACATATTATTATAAAGCATCTTATTTGTAATAGAGATGCATTCTCTGCAGGCTTTATCGGCTGAAATCTGTGCCCGCAGCGTTGCCTGCAGATTCGACATTAACAATGCAGCCGGAATTCCTTTGCCCGCGATATCTCCTACGCAGAAAGCAAAACGGTCATTATCTATTGAGATATAATCATAATAATCTCCGCCGACCTCTTTTGCAGAAATACTTTTGCCGGATATCGTATAGCCGGGAAGTTCAGGTTGAGCTGCCGGAAGAAGATCTGCTTGTATTTCATGAGCAACCCTGATTTCTTCCTGGAGGTACCTAAGTTCCGCTTCTTCCCGGTAGAGCCTGGCATTTTCTATTACCTGTGCAGATTGGGCCGCAATTATGCTGATCAGTCTTTGATCGTCGGCAGTGAAACCTGAAGGGGAGCGTTTATTAAATACGGTAAGCAGCCCGGTTATTTTCCCTTTTAAAAGCATCGGCACGCTTAAAAGCGATTTCAATGGAAAATCATTTTCATTAGCCGGAATGTCCTTTGAAAGAAAGTTAAACCTTTTGTCTTCTTCAAGATTATTAACCAGCAAAGGGGATTTGTTTTTCAGCACCCAGCCGGTGAGCTGTGTATCCAGCCGGTAGGGGAGAAATGTGCTTAACGAATCCTGCTTACGGATCATAGTGCGGAAAGGATTCTGCTGATCTTTTTCATCCAGCAGCATTACGGCACCCTGCTCAACCTTAAGATGCTTAATGCATTTTTTTACAATCAGCTCAATAATATTTTCAATAGTCTGAGTAGATGTAATTGCAATAGCTACATCATTTAAAATTGAAAGTTCCTCTACTGCCGTTTTTAACCGCCTGTTTTCTTCTTCCAGGCGGCTCGAAATTGCAGTTTCTTCGGTGTTCATCAGGATAACTTAATTTATTGGGAAGATTTAGAAGAGTGAAAGTAATATTAAATGCGTAAAAAATCTATTTAATTTTAAGGATTTGAAGATTTTTGTGAGGCAGAACTCATTTTATTTCGGTTCTACCGGCTATGGCAGACAAGTGGGATTCCCGTAGCACAGATTAATAATCTGTGCTACGAAATCATAGAGTTACTCAATCTTAACTTTTCTATTTTTTATGATATAAATTAATCCTACAATCATCATTACGGCTCCCCACCAGATATTAGGATGTAAATCGTATAAAACAGATTTAGACTGTGCTGGGGATGAAAGCAGAAACAATCCTGTCAAAGTTATTACGAGGCCCATTATAAATAAAATTAATCCTACAAAATACCAGATTGGTTTCATGAATTACTCCGGGAAATTATTTCAAAATTTATTATTTAACATTTTATTTTTCCAATCCTTCGCAGCACAGATTACTTGCCTCGCTTCCCGTCTCGCCTTCGGCTCAACGAGGCGGACGCTTCGGCTGTGCTACGGCTTTTCACCAGTAATAAATATTCAGTATTGCAAAAATGATTAACGAGATGATTGCCCAGAATACGGGCCTTTGATACAATTTGTTTTCATGATCTAAGGTAGTGGGTGTCAATCCTTTCACAAGTCCAACCAGTTCCTCTTTAGGTTTCTTTTTAGTAAATAAGCTAATTACTATTGTTGCGGCAAAGCAGATAAGCCAGGCCCACCAGGCTCTCCAGAAATTGACGGCCATATCGCTGGAAACATCCGACATAGTAATTACGCTTGCACTTATCCAATGAAATTTTGCGGCAAGATAGAGCACAAATGAGGAACCCATACCCAGCACCAACCCCCAAAAGGCGCCATTAGGAGTAATCCATACTACGAACATTCCCAGGAGCATCGTAGCAAACAGGGGAGCATTAACCCAGGAAAATATTGCCTGCATATAATCCATAATGCTTGGAAAGCTCTTTGCCCAGTAGGCGGTAATTAAACTAATGACTACTCCTATTATTGTTGCGGCTCTCCCCATCCATAAAAGGTGTGTATCGGATGCATTTTTATTTATAACCGACTTGTAAATATCATATGTCCATACTGTATTGAAAGCGCTTATATTTCCCGCCTGACCAGCCATAAAGCCTGCAAGCAGGGCAGTTATCCCAAGACCAACCAGCCCGGTCGGATAATACCTGGCAATTAAAAGCGGCAGTGCCGAATCATAGTTTAGCTTGTTGCCGTCGGATAATAATTTAAATCCTGAATTGGGATCGTTTGCCAATCCCAATGCTATTAAACCGGCAAGAATTACTATGAATGGGATTGCCATTTTAAAGAAGGAAGCGAGGATAGGGGTTAATCTTGCGGTGCGGAGATCTTTTGCGCTGAAAGCTCTTTGCACCACCAGGAAGTCCGTAGTCCAGTACCCGAATGAAAGAACAAAGCCCAAACCAAGAACGATTCCGGCCCAGGTAATAGCCATACCGTTTTCCGAAGGGTGTCCGGAAGTTGACCAAAGAGTATTAAATGATTCAGGCACCCGTGCAAATATTTGATCTATGCTTCCGAATTCGATTATCCCCAAAATTGAAATAAGGAATAATCCGAACCAGATTAAAAAGAATTGGATTATCTCGGTGAATATTGCTGATAGAAGTCCGCTTAAAGTAACGTATAGAGCTACGGTAACAGCGGATATCCACATGCTTACGTCCCAGTTCCAGCCGAGGAAAGTATGAAGCACCAGGGCCATGGCATAAAGATTAATCCCGGAAACAAGCAGGGTCATTATCCCGAATGCACATCCGTTCAATACTCGGGTTTTTTCATCAAAGCGAAGCTTTAAATAGCCCGGGATTGATTTTATTTTTGAGCTGTAATAAAAAGGCATCATATAGATTCCCAGGAAGATCATTGCCGGTATAGCTCCGACCCAATAAAAATGTGCAACGTACATGCCGTACTTGTAAGTATTTCCAGTCATCCCTAGCAATTCAAGTGCGCCCAGGTTGGCGGAAAGAAAAGCAAGCCCGGCTACCCATGCACTGTTTCTTCGCCCGGCAAGGAAGAAGTCTTCTTCATTTTTAGTAAACTTTTTTAAATAGAAACCTATACCCAGAACAAAGACGAAGTAGATGGCAATAATAATCCAATCTACAAAAGTTAAACCTATGGTAGTCATAAAGATTCCCTTTTTTTATAGGATATGTTCATTGATTGTTTTGAAGAACTCAATGATTAAAACAAAATGCCCCTTGGTTTCTTATCGATAATATCTTTATTGCTTCAGGATCAAAAGCGGAAGACATGAAGGATTTATAATCATTTACGAGGCTGTTCGGTATGAAAGCAAGCATTGTTCCGGCAAAGCCTCCTCCGTGGATTCTGCATGCCCCGTACCCGGTCCTTTCTATGAAATCTTCGCTTAATGCCAATGCCAAAGACACAGGCTGGTAATTTACATCCTGGGAAGAATAAATATTCTGAAGCCATTTAAAAGATGAATTGCCCGATTCATTTACCAGGTCAAGAAATTTACCGAAATCTTTTGCAGTCAATGCATCGATCTGCCGCTGCACTCTCTCATTTTCTTTTAAAAAATGATAAGCTCTCAGTATTTCCCTGTCTGATAACGCGGACCTGATCTTTCTCAGGTTTTTTAGAAAATCATTCAGCTCTAATTCTCTGCAGGTTTGTTTTCCGAATGCCTGGGCAGCATTTTTCATTTCTTTCGGAATTGAAGAATAATCATCGGTAAGATTTATATGCGAGCTGCCGGTATGAACTACAATTATCGAATATTTCTGCTCAGCGAAATCAAAATTGATTCTGTTTATTACCGGATGTTTGTTCTCCTTAAAATCAATTGAAACAATGCCTCCCACTGCACAGGCAACCTGATCCATTAGGCCGCAGGGTTTTCCAAAAAATTTATTTTCCGAATACTGCCCTATTTTGGCAACTTCACGGGGCGGTATATTTCCTTCATTATAAAAACAATTAAAGATGGTGCCGATGAGGACTTCGACGGATGCCGATGAGCTGAGGCCGGAACCGGGGAGGACATCACTTGTTATACATGCATTAAAACCTCCTGTTTTAAATCCTCTTTCAGAAAACCCGGCTGCAATGCCTCTTATAAGAGCGGAAGTGCTTCCGGCTTCTTTTTCAAGAGGGTTCAGTTCATTAAGATCCACAATAAAGGAATTGACGTAACCTTCGGAATGAATTACTACTCTGTTATCCTGAGTTTTGGACGCGCATGCAATTGAGTCATAATTAATAGCTGCAGCTATTACCATTCCATTATTGTGATCGGTATGATTGCCGCCGAGTTCTGTCCTGCCCGGGGAGCTGAAGAAATTCGCCTTATCTTCGGCAAAAAATTTTTTAAACCTATCGGATAGTTTTTTATACCTGGCAGCCTGGTATTCAAGCACCGCTGTATTTTCACCATAAAGTTTTTTTAAGCAGATATCAATTTCAGCAAGTGATAAGTTTCTATCCATTTTTATAAAGTTCCTAAAAATGTATTTATTCTTTTCTTTTCAAATAAATATTCTTAATCAAAACTTAAGAATAATAATTCATTGAAGCATAAAGGAAGATTCCGGTTTTACCGAATTTATTTCAACAACTTCTCCTTTTAGTCCTCCGATTTAATGCTCGTTTTTATATTTCCGGGTTTACCTGTAGATTGAATAATAACCAGGCATAATCTATTAAAAGCATTGCGTCTGTTAATTTTATATGAATTATGATCCCTTGGATTTCCGTTGTCCACGCCCCGCAACCTGTATTGACTCAGCTTTTAAATTATTATTTCTACCTCCCGGGCCGGATTCAAACCGGTAGGGGAGAAAAATCGGGTAAGCCCGGTAGGAAAAAGCAAAGGGGAGGGTATAGTTCACCCCGAAGAAATAAACATCTATTTTATTCTCCGTCCATTTTAATCCGCCGTTCGAATCAACATAAACAAGGTTGGGGGCTTGCGCCGGTACATTCGGATAAAAAATAAGAAGGAGGAAAAAAAGTAAAGAATATTTCATTTCAAAAGTAAAACCTTAATTGATCTTGTTTTGGTACCGGCTGTTAGTCTTATAAAATATATTCCCGAAGAAACGCTCATTCCTTTAGAATCTTTCCCGGTCCATTCAAGAGAAAATTTTCCCGGATCCTTTTCCTCATCTGCCAATGTTTTTACCTTTTCTCCCAGGAAATTAAATACCGTCAAATTAATCCTGGTCCTGTTTTTTATTTCAAAATTTATTTTTGTTGAAGGATTAAAGGGATTAGGATAATTCTGATAAAGGATAAAATCTCCGGAGTGCTGAAATCCGTTCCCGGTATTTGTTATAATATTCCGATTATTGAAATAAACCCATGCTAAGGTTGTGTCGCCTTCAGGTACAGTAAATATTCTTTCAGGTATGTTTTCTATAATGTTTCCAATGCCCCTATCAATAAAAAATTTATAAGCTTGAATAAGGCCGGCTGCAGATTTCGGGTAGTAAGCTGTTCCCGACCAGAAAGATCCGTTATTTATGCTTAAGCTTTCCCTGGAAAGAATAACTTTTGTTTCATCCCATGAAAGAATGTTAATAGAATCCAGCGGATCACCCTTTACCCCGGCTTTATCTGTTTCTGGATTAAAATTCCCGCCGGAGGCTGCATAACCCATGTTAACTTTAAAACGCACGGCAATTGAATCTGCCTTTTGTTCGAAGGGCCTCCAGTATTGCGTTAGCGTATCTCCGGAAGGATTAAAGTATTCTATTAAGAGAACCGTGTCTTGAATGCCGGCAATAAATTTTCTATAGTTCCCCTCCGAATCATAAGAAATGACAGGCCCTTCCCAACCTAATCCGGGAGAAGCCGGAGTAGTGCTGTCATGACCAATCCAATACCTATAGTCAAGCTCGGTGCCGGGCATTAATCTAACAGTACTCTGCCAATAATCACCCTCAATATTTTTTAGAATTACACCTGAATTTGCATTCCAAGAAATTTTTTCCCCGCTTGCCAAAGAGTCGGGACCGTTTTTTAATTCTCCTCTTAGCTGGACAAAAGCATTTAAGGAGATAGTATCTAAATGAGTTGAAGTATTCAAATTAAAAGTTACCTTAATACCCGGCAGAGAATCGATTTCATAATCATTGAATGCTT
>DATKLQ010000510.1:0-3285 GCA_035542335.1 Ignavibacteriaceae bacterium
CATCTTTGAAAAATCCCTTTGAAGGCTTCGAAAAAATATTTGAAAATAGAATTAAAGAGGCAAATGAATTTTATGCAGAGCTTCAATCCGGCATTGCAGGTGAAGATGAAAAAAATGTACAAAGGCAGGCTCTCGCCGGAATGTTATGGAATAAACAATTTTATTATTATAATATTCCGCAGTGGTTAAAAGGGGATCCAAAGCAGCCTGCCCCCCCTAAAGAAAGACTTCAAGGAAGAAACAGCAGCTGGTTTCACTTAAATAATGCAGATATAATATCAATGCCGGATAAATGGGAGTACCCTTGGTATGCTGCATGGGATCTCGGATTCCATTGCATTTCTCTGGCTATGGTCGATGCAGAATTCGCTAAGAAGCAGCTTATACTTTTAATGCGGGAATGGTATATGCATCCTAACGGCCAGCTGCCTGCATATGAATGGAACTTCTCAGATGTCAATCCGCCGGTGCACGCATGGGCTGCCTGGCGTGTTTATAAGATTGACAGAAAAAATAATAATAACAAAGGAGATACATCATTTCTCGAATCTGTTTTTCATAAAATGCTCTTGAATTTCACCTGGTGGGTCAATAAGAAGGATAAAGATGACAGAAATATTTTCCAGGGCGGTTTTCTTGGGTTGGATAATATCGGTGTCTTTGACCGCAGCGAGGTGAAATCCGGTGAATATCTAGAGCAGGCAGATGGGACTGCATGGATGGCTATGTTCTCCCTGAATATGTTAAGAATTTCACTGGAGTTGTCAAAAGAGAACCCTGTTTATCAGGATTTGGCAACTAAATTTCTAGAACACTTCTTATATATTGCGGGTGCTATGGCTAATATAGGGGGAGAAGGGATAAATCTTTGGGACGAGGATGATGAATTTTATTACGATGTGCTTAATACTTCTAATGGGTACAGCAGATTAAAGATTCATTCAGCGGTAAGTCTTATTCCGCTGTTTGCTGTTGAAGTAATTGAACCTGATATTATCCTTAAATGCCCTGAGTTTGCTGGACGAATGGATTGGTTTTTAAATTACAGGCCGGATCTTTCAAATCTTGTATCCAGATGGAATATAAAAGGGAAAGGAGAGAGAAGATTATTCTCG
This sequence comes from Ignavibacteriaceae bacterium, assembly GCA_035542335.1. Taxonomy (GTDB): domain Bacteria; phylum Bacteroidota; class Ignavibacteria; order Ignavibacteriales; family Ignavibacteriaceae; genus DATKLQ01. Next base: position 1,116 of record DATKLQ010000510.1, read on the forward strand.
TTATTGCGGGGTCATCGGTTAAAGAGAATCTTAAAAAGAATGCTTGATGAATCGGAATTTCTGTCCGATTACGGAATCCGTGCATTATCAAAATTCCATAAAAATAATCCATATGTTTTTAAGAGTGACGGCAATACATTTACTATAAATTACGAACCGGCTGAGTCGGAAACCGGTTTATTCGGCGGTAACTCGAACTGGCGCGGGCCTGTCTGGCTGCCAATGAACTTTCTAATAATCGAATCTCTTCAAAAATTTCATCATTATTACGGCGATGATTTTAAAGTAGAGTATCCAACCAATTCCGGAAAATATTTTACGCTTAAAAAGATTTCAGAGGAATTAACAAAAAGGTTACAAAAAATATTTATTAAGAATGAAGAGGGAAAACGCCCGGTATTTGGAGCTAATAACAAGTTTCAAACTGATTCTTTCTTCCGTGATTGCATATTATTTAACGAATATTTTCACGGAGATGACGGGCACGGTCTCGGAGCTTCTCATCAGACCGGATGGACAGGATTAATTGCAAAACTTATACAGCCTAAGAACATGATCTAAGGTTATGCTGCAGCAGCGATAAGTAAAATCCGGAATGAAATAAAAAATGTAATAAAAGGATGTTCATTTTGAATTTAATAAAATGCACACGAACAGAGTTTACTTGCAGAGATGTCTTAAAGCAGATGCCCGGCAGCAATTGAATCCATATACTCTTCGGCTTTTAAAATTGCCGCAGACAATTCTTTATACTTAACCGGTTTTTTTAAAAGGCAGATTGGATTTAGGTAGTAAGATTCGATCAGCCGGCTGTAATCATCATAAGCAACTATGAAGATATACGGAATACTATTTCCGCTTTCCAGCCTGGCTATCGCCTCGATTCCGTCCAGCTGGCCATGAAGATTTATATCGGTAATGATAAGAGAAGGATTTAAGGATTCGGCAGCATCCAGCAGATCTCGTCCATCCCATAAAACAGGATGAACTTTATAGTCCAGAGATTCGAGATATAATTTTATTTCCGAAGCGGCCGTAACATCAGGTTCGGCAATAATAATTGTCTTTTGTTTATCCATCGTATATGCACCTCATTTCATAAAAGAAGGTAGTTATAAAAAGTGTTTTGGACAAGTGAACTGGTTTTTAAAATAATAATTTGCCTCATTTTTTAGTTTTTATGATAGCTCGAAGAATGTAAGTCAAAACTGCAGGTACCCGTAAGAAAGGAGGGTATGGTTAAAAATACAGTCCGTTCTAAAATTCTGAGTTTAATCTAAGTAGACCTTTAGCCTTGCGCATTCTTTTTTTGTTCTTAATTTTTTTAAAGCTTTCTCTTTAAGCTGTCTTATTCTTTCCCTGGTAAGATCAAATATTTCTCCAATCTCCTCCAATGTAGCCCCTCGTTTATTTCCGATCCCGAAATAAAGCCTTATTATCTCGGCTTCTTTTTTATCCAGCGTACCGAGAAAGATCTCCACTTCCTTTTCAAGCGATTCACTCATAAGGCTTTTATCCGGGGCATCCTGACCGGCATCAGAGACCAGATCCAATAAGTTGTTTTTATTTTCATCGTTAAATTGTATAGGAGCATCCAGAGACAAACTTCTGGATGATGTCTGAAGAGTAATAGCTACTTCATCATGCTCCATTTCGAGGAATTCAGCCAATTGATCGAATGTGGGTTCTGTTTCATTCTGCTGCTCTAAAACCTTATAAGCTTTATTTAATTTGGATAAGGCCGCGATCCTGTTGAGCGGAAGCCTGATGACTCTAGTCTGATCGGCAATAGCAGATGTAATTCCCTGCCTGATCCACCATACGGCATAAGATATGAATTTGAATCCACGGGTTTCATCAAACCGGCTGGCTGCTTTTATTAAGCCTATATTCCCTTCATTTATCAAATCGCTTAGAGAAAGACCCTGGTTTTGGTACATCTTTGCAATGGAGATAACAAACCTTAAATTTGCCTTTATGAGCTTTTCAAGGGCATTTGCATCGCCGTTTCTGATCTTTACCGCCAGCTCTACTTCTTCATCAGGAGTTATAAGCTTTATTTTCCCGATGTCTGCAAAATATTGATCAAGAGATTGACTGTCACGGTTAGTTATTTGCTTAAATATTTTCAAATTAATTTTTATCTCTTGAGATTTTCAATTTATGTTCA
>DATKLQ010000511.1:0-9756 GCA_035542335.1 Ignavibacteriaceae bacterium
GAAAGCGGGAGTTCTGGTTCTGTACTTTACGTAAGCGATGACGCAGGCACCAATTGGTTCCAAATGGCCGATACCAGCGGTTTTGATATCGACTGGCTAAACGGACAGGGATGGTATGATAATACAATTGCCGTTGATCCCTATAATAAGAATAGAGTATATGTAGGGGGCATCAACTTATGGAGATTGGATCGTGTAGCCGGATCCGATACTTCCGAAAAGCAAATAACAAACGTTGATGAAGTAAATACTGCTTCGTTTTTAAGCTTTGTTAACTGGGGGGGAGGATATGCTCACGGCGGACTTGATCGGGGCGAGGTATTTCACGGTCTTCCGACGGGATTAGATGAATCCGAGTATTCTACAGTTGAAATCCGCTTTGGTCCAGGAATGACTCAAAAAGCCCACAGGTTTATTTTCAGCGCAAACTTTTTGTACCCATATGTAGATTATGTCGATGTTCCTTTTGAAGTCTGGGATACCGATCATAACCGGCAGCTTATGGTTTCATTCAGAGACCAGGACGGAGACGGCACATGGAATCCAATGGATCGTGCTTCAGCACCCGGCGGGATCTCCAGAGAGTATGTGTTCATTCATGCTGTTCCTTATGACCCTTCCAACCCTGATTCGAATATAGCCGTTACTGCAGGAATGGCCTATAAAAATACTTATGCATTTTGGCCTGAAGCTCCCGGCGGGACAGTTTTCGATCCCAACAACTTGCCGAGCTCTTTGATAAGAATTAATTGGGGAGAATTCATTACATACCGCCTGTCTGCAAATGTTATTACCGACGGTTACCAGGAGTTCGGAGGTTCCCCAAAAGGTGTTCATGTAGATCAACATAATATTCAGCTTGTTCCGACAAACCTGGAAACTCAAAGTTTCAGATTAGTAAACGGGAATGACGGAGGAGTTTCATTCTCGGACGATAAGGGTGCAACATTCCTTCAGCCTAAAAACGGATATAATACCACCCAGTTCTACGGTGTTGATAAAATGAACGGAGCAGACCGCTATATCGGCGGTACCCAAGATAACGGATCGTTTTTATCTCCCGAAAATCCAAATAATTTAAGTGCCTGGGAATCAGCTCCAAGCGGAGACGGCTTTGAAGCTGTTTGGCATTATAACAATCCGGATTTGATCCTGGAATCTTCACAATATAACAGTATACTTAAAACAACCGACAGGGGAGCAACTTGGAATAGTGCCGGATCAACTAATGGATTGACGGATCAGGGAAGCACCGGTTCACCCTTTATAACCAAGCTTGCAAAGTCAAAGCAAGACCCGGATCTGGTTTTTGCCGTAGGCTTATCAGGTGTATGGAGGTCTGATGATTTCGCAGACAGCTGGACTTTAACAAAGATGCCTGCTGAATTTATAGGCGACGACAGTTTTTCCGACGTTAAAATATCCCTAATTAATCCTCAAATTGTCTGGGCGGGAGACGGAATGTCCAACACAAACAGGATTTATGTTTCGCTGGACGGCGGACTTTCATTTGATACTACTGTTAATTATACGGCAGTTACTTTAGGAAGGTTATCCAGCCTAGAAACTGACCCGATAGATGAGCGTACAGCCTACACATTATTTTCTTTTGCTAAGACCGCTAAGATCCTAAAAACAACGGATCTTGGACAAACTTGGGCCGATATTTCCGGGTTCGGAACGGATACTGTAAGTTCAGCCGGTTTCCCTGATGTCGCTGTATATTGTTTATTAGTCATGCCTTTTAATACCAATATAATTTGGGCTGGTACTGAAATCGGTATTTTCCAAACCACCAACGGAGGCAGCAATTGGGCATTGCTGGGACAAGGTTTTCCCCCGGTTGCCGTTCATGAGCTTGTAATCGTAAATGACGAAGTAGTTGCAGCGACACACGGCAGAGGAATCTGGTCTACAAGCTTAGCGGAGTTAACTAACTATGTTCCTTCTGCCCCGGCAGCTTTATCTCCCCGTTTAAGCCCTATTGCTCAGAATCCCTCCGGTGTATTGGTTATTCCTTTTGCATTAAGATCAGCATACGACTCGGCCCATGTAATAATTAATAATGAAATATTCGAGAAAATTTCTGCCACAAGCTCTGCAGTAGATACTATTATTTATTTCCCTGTAACACAGAAAAGAACCGATTCGGTACAGATCATCGGTTACAAAAACGGGAGAGCATACAAATCATATCAGCGCACTTCGGAAGATAAGGTCCTCAGCCAGCCTGTTCATTCTTACAGCAATAATTTCAACAATGAAACGCAGGACTTTGTGGGAGATTTCGTAATTACTACAGAAGAAGGATTCGACAATGATGCAATCCATTCCGATCATCCTTATTCCAACAATACAACCAGCATATATCAGCTGCTTATACCGATAATTGTCGGACAGAACGGCAGTTCAATCAGCTACAGGGATATAGCATTGGTAGAGCCCGGGGATCCGGGATCAGTTTTCGGAGATGAAAATTTCTATGATTATGTAGTTGTTGAAGGAACAAAAGACGGGATTAATTGGAAACCTTTAGCTGACGGATATGATTGCCGGAAAGACAATATCTGGCTTAGCATTTTCCTTGCAGACAGTGTCGGAGATTCAACGATGTTTAGACCCGAAGCAATAAACATCTTAAATACGTTCTCAGCCGGTGATACAATCCTAATTAGATTTAAACTCTTTGCTGATGGCGCGTCAAACGGTTGGGGCTGGGCAATCGATGATCTTGTAATCCAGGAAACAACAGTGGGGGTTGCCGGTCGGCCTAAAATTCCAACAAGCTACAGCTTGTCTCAAAATTATCCCAATCCTTTTAACCCGACAACCATAATTAAGTACCAGCTCCCGCAGCAGCAGAAAGTAACTTTGGAAATATTCAACGCCTTGGGCCAAAAAGTAAAGACGCTGGTAGACGGGATCAAGAATGCCGGTTATTACCAGGAAACATGGAACGGCACTAACGATAATAATTTAAATGTAGCCACGGGTGTTTACATCTACAGATTATCGGCCGGAAATTTCGTGGTTTCAAAGAAGATGATATTACTTAAGTAAAGGCAAAACACATCATGATAAAAAGAGCGAATCATTTAGGTTCGCTCTTTTATTATTAATCCAAAAGGAATTTATTTTTTTTATTTTAACAGTAAAAGTTTTTTCGTTGCGGAATAATCTCCTGCCTCCAGGCGGTAAAGATATACGCCGCTGCAAAAATTCTCTGCATTCCACTTAATTGAATACTCCCCCGCCGTTAATTCCTTGTTTAGCAAACTAACTGCTTCCCTCCCATTGATATCGAAAATTTTTAATACCACCAAAGATTTGACCGGTATTGTAAAGCTTATTGTGGTAGCGGGATTAAACGGATTTGGATAACTTTGAAATAATTTAAAACCTAAGGGCTGATTTTTTTTATTTCCTATCCCGGAAACTGAGGCATTCAATGGAATCGTTTCGCCGTGACGGACTAGCAGCCTGTTTGGAGGTACGAATCTCGATACTTTATCTTCATTATAGTTATCCGGCGGCGGATCCGTATGGATAGGAATGCTGTAGGCGGCTTTTATCAATTCCGCAGCTTCAGTTGCTTCCTGAGGCGACATTGTATATATGCTGTCGATCGGAAGAAGCGCATATGTTATGCTGCTGTCGGCCAGGTTTTCCATTTCAGGTATTTTCCCTGTATCTCCGGCATGATATAATTTAATCCCGTTGAATTCAATTATATATCCCACGCATTGATTCCTATTATGATTTTGATTATAAGCTGGGACTGAATAGATTTTTATATTACCGACAGTAAAATTCTTAAATACCCCGTTTAGATTTGCCTGGGCATATGTAATTACGGTACATGTGCTTTTTTGTTTTACTAATCCGATATTGTTATGATCCTGATGGGCATGGGTAACAAGTATGATATCTGCCGAATCGGAATAATCTCCGGGTGTCTGAAAGGGATCGATGTAAATTACCTTTCTATCGGAGGTTTTGATCTTCATGCTTGCATGTCCGATATTCTGGAGAGAGTCAAGCGTGCTTTGAGAAAATAAATCATTGGTAATAAAAATTAATAAGGATAAGATAAAGCCGTTTAAGATTTTCATGATTTCTCCTGTATTTGATAAGCTTAAATTTTGCCCGCGGGAATTCTTTTTCTAATTTTCTATTAAGTATTATTTATTTGTATAGAAGACAACGTTATTCTTCAAAAATACATTAGCATGACCTTATCAAAAATAGTTTATAAATGAATGATATAAAATTAAAAACATTTTTTGCTTTTGGAGCGGTTTATATTATTTGGGGATCCACATATCTGGCAATACGCTATGCAGTCGAAACTATCCCTCCTTTTTTTATGATGGGAAGCCGTTCTCTTCTTGCAGGTCTCGTGCTTTATAGTTTAAGCCGTTTTAAAGAAAAATCCGGAATTAAACGTGAAAATTTGCTGCCGCTGTTTATAATAGGCACTCTTTTTTTTCTTGTTGCACATGGGCTGCTGGCATGGTCCCAGCAATATGTCCCTTCAGGATTAGCCGCTGTTTTAGTTGCATCTGAACCGCTATGGATACTTCTTTTAGAATTTGTGTTTATCAGGGATACTAGGGTAAAATTAAAAGGAATTATAGGATTGATTTTAGGGTTTATCGCAATAGCATTCCTTATTCTCTCTTTAAATAAAGTTTCATTTAATAATACAAATTTTACCGGTTCTTTAACTATAATTCTCTGCACCTTATCTTGGGGAACGGGAGCAGTTTATTCACGGGTTGCAAAGATTCCGAAATCGGCTGCGTTATCGGCAGGAATGGAGTTAATTATTGGAGGCGGTCTCCTTCTGCTTACCGGATTTCTTTTTAAGGAAAATCAGGTACTTGTTTTAACTAAAATCTCTGCCCGCTCCGCACTTAGTTTGGGCTATCTTATTATTTTCGGATCAGTGATAACATTCACCGCTTATGTTTGGCTGCTCGGGCGTACCTCGGCTACTCGAATTTCTACCCACACTTATGTTAATCCAATCATTGCCGTATTCCTCGGATGGATTATAGGAGGGGAAAACGTATCATACTCATTGCTGGCAGCTACAATCGCTATTGTTATTTCTATTTATCTTGTGCTTCAAGATCAATATCAATTGAAAAAGAGAGAAAATATTATTTAAGGAGGATTACTCATGTCCAATTTATTTATCATAGCTTTAGCGGCTGCAATTGCAGCCTCGGCTTACTCCCAGGAGAATTTTGTTAGAGATACAATTCCTGCTTCAGGAGGAGATCTTATAATAACTTTTATCGGCCACGGAACATTAATATTCAATTACGGCGGAAAAATAATACATGTAGATCCATACAGTAAATTAGCGGATTATTCCACGCTTCCGAAAGCAGATATTATTTTGATTACTCATCATCACGGGGATCATCTTGATCCGAAAGCCATTGAAAAAATCCGGACCGAAAAGACCGTAATACTCCTAACCAAGACAGCTTCCGAACAACTTAAAGAAGGAACTGTTATGAACAATGGGGATAAAAGAACAATTGACGGAATTCAAATTGAGGCGGTGCCTGCGTACAACATTCAGCATAAACGGGATAACGGCGAGCCGTTTCACCCTAAAGGCATAGGCAACGGCTATGTAATTACTTTCGGAAATAAAAGGGTTTACGTAGCGGGCGATACGGAAAACATTCCGGAAATGAAATCACTAAAGAATATTGATATTGCATTTTTGCCTATGAATCTGCCTTATACCATGACACCTGAGATGACTGCGGACGCGGCGAAATCCTTTAAACCAAAAATTCTATATCCTTATCATTTTGGCGACACGGATTTAAATAAATTAACAGTTTTAATGAAAGATACTCCGGGCATTGAAGTTCGCCTAAGAAAAATGAATTGAACTAATTTTTAACGGTCTTTCATTCGATAAGAGAAGTTTTTGAAGACAAGGGAATTATCTGAATACTTAATGGAACTTGAATCTTTGCTCTCCAGAAGGGAACTAGATCCGGAAAAGCTTAGCAAGATTATTCATGAAGATTTTTTTGAATTCGGATCTTCCGGCAGATTGTGGGATAAAAAATCCGTTATAAAAGAATTTGAAGAAAATCCTCATTTAAGATCTATCATAAGAGAATTTAAAGTGATACCGCTTAGCGAGGAAATAGTGCTGGTGACTTACAAAGCAACGTTCGGGAGCCTGAATTCATCTTCAGAATCTCTGAGAAGCTCAATTTGGAAAAATTTTAACGGGGAATGGAAAATAATATTTCATCAGGGAACTCCTTTGAAATAAATTACTTCCAAAAAACCTGAATTATTGTTGTTTGCATTAACAAAAGAATGGCTCAATTTTTCCGCAATTATAAGCAGGGATAGAATGAAAATAAAATCTGCGGCCTATTCTAATCAATTTATTCCATAAAAAATTTAATCTGCAAACAACATCTATAAAGAAGAAGCAAGTACTGATGTTCCGGTTTATCCTGTTATTAATTTCAAATATTATTTTATGAACCGTCTTTCGGGAAAATTAAACATCACTCTTCATTCCGTATTATTCAATCTTGGAATGAATTTATAAATTTTGCCGAGTTAGTTCATTCCCAAAAAAGATAATTTAGAACATTTGGATTTTCTAAAGCACATAAAACCCGGATGTTCTTTGATCTTCCCCTAATTTATAATAACTTATCTTATCTACATACCATCTTAATTCTGTTATTTTAAAATCCCTTGGAGCTTTATGAAATATCTTTTAGGAATCTTTATAATTTATATTCTTTTTGATTCCGGTTTTACCTTTTGCCAATACGACGGCTATATTCTTGAAGGAACGGAAATCAGGGAATTAAAATCAAAAATTAATAACCAGGATTATGAGTTATTAATTAATTTACCTTATTCATACAAAGAAAATACGGGGAAAAAATATCCGGTTTTTTATTTCTGCGACGGGTTTTACGACTTCGCACTATTCTCTTCTATTTACGGGCAGCAGATTTACGATAAGTTGATTCCTGAATGTTTTTTTGTCGGCTTCTCATATAAAGGAAAAAAATTAAATTACGACAAGCTCAGGAGGTACGACTATTCACCCACTGAAATAGTTGATACCACCCGCACGGGGGGAGCTCCGGATTTTCTCGAGGTAGTCGAGAAAGAATTCATCCCTTTTATTCAAAAGAATTACAGGGTGGATACAACCTTTCGGGCACTCGGGGGAAGCTCAATGGGCGGACTTTTTACCGTATATGCTATGCTTCGAAAATCAAGGCTGTTTAATGCTTACGTGGCAATCAGCCCTTCAATTCATTACGACAGCAGCTGGATTTTTAAACTGGAAAACAAATTTTTTAATAAAACCGATGCGCTTCCGGTTTCTTTGTATATGACTGCTGCCGAAAAGGAGCTGCCTCAAATACCCGAATTCGTTCCTGAAATAAAAAGATTTGATCAAATCCTCAAAGCCCGTAACTACAAAAACTTCAGGTATGAATTCCGTGTTCTCGATGACGCCTACCATTCGTCCTCCAAACCTGAAGGATTTACCCGCGGAATCAAATTTATTTTTGAACCATTAATGCAAAATAATGTTGTCAAGAAATAATTATGCTTAAGAAAAGGCTAATGAATGAAAGGATGAGTGGATGAATGAATGATTGATTGATTGAATGGATGCCCGCCATGCTTGCGGGGAATGATCGAAAAAAAGTGCCAAAATGCTTGCCTATTGGGAAAATTCCCGTTTAATTTGAGAAATAAATTTTTTGTACGGTTATTAATTGCATCTGGTATTGTCTCCTCATAAATCCTACAAAATACTTTGGGGAATTAGATGAAAAACTTTTTATTAAATTAACAATGAATAATTAACAATGTATAATTAAGGGAATTGTTAATTATTCATTGTTAATTGTTAATTGGACTTATGAATATTCAAAAGGCTTTATTAAAATATTTTGGATTCCATTCTTTCCGCAATGCGCAGCTGGAAATAATTGAAGCAATAGTAAAAGGGAAAAATGTTCTTGCTGTTCTGCCTACCGGGGCCGGCAAGTCGGTCTGCTATCAGATTCCTGCTCTGGTATCTGAAAATTTTTCAATCGTAATCTCACCATTAATTGCTTTGATGAAAGACCAGGTTGATGCCCTGAATAAAAATGAAAAGATTGCAGCCTTCATCAACAGCACTATGGATTACTACGAAGCAGAAAAGGTTCTCCAGGATATTTCTTACGGAAAGATCAAGCTACTCTATGCAGCGCCTGAACGGCTGGAAAGCGTAAGCTTTGCGGAGAAAATAAAAAAGCTGAACCCGGAATTTTTATTTGTAGATGAAGCCCATTGCATCAGCGAATGGGGGCACAGCTTCAGGCCGAGCTACAGGAAAATAAAAGAATTTGCCGAATATACAGGTATTGATAAAATTTCCGGATTTACAGCTACTGCAACCCCCGAAGTTGTAAAGGATATTGTTGAACAGCTAAACCTGAAAGATCCGCAGATTTTTGTAAGAGGATTTGAAAGAAAGAATCTTAACTTGAATGTTATTCTTGCAAGGAAGAAAAAAGAAAAAGTGCTTGAGCTTATTTCGAGATATAAAACTCCGGCAATAATTTATACTGCATCCAGAAAAAATGCCGAAGAAGTGAACGAATATTTGGTTATGAACAGAATTAATTCTTCTTATTACCATGCCGGCCTGGCATCCGAGATAAGGAGAAAAGTCCAGGAAGACTTCCTAACGGGAAAATTACCTGTCATAACCGCTACAAATGCATTCGGGATGGGTATCGATAAAAAGGACATCAGGCTTATTATTCATTATAATACGCCGGGTTCAATTGAAAATTATTACCAGGAAATCGGACGTGCCGGCAGAGACGGGAAAGAGTCTTACATCTTTCTTCTGCATGATGACCAGGATATTATTATTCAAAATTATTTCATTGCAAACAGCCACCCTGATAAAGATCTGATTCACTCGGTTTATAATGCAGTCTGTGATTACGGCAGGATCGCCGAAGGAATGATGCATGAAAAGGAAATTGAGGTAAACATTGATTTTATCTCCGCAGCAGCAAAACGGGAATTGAACAGGGGTCTTCTTACTGCCTCATTAAAAATTCTTGAAGCCGGCGGTTATTTAAAATTATTGTCCGGATTCGACAGAAAAACAACCCTGCAGTTTAATCTCGGAATAAATAACCTTAGAGAATTCATTAAAAAATCCTCAAATAAAAAAGTTAAAGAAGTGCTTGTGCTTCTTTTAAGGGAATATGGGAGCTCACTGTTCACTCAAACTGCGGCTATTTCCATCAGCCAGCTTTCCTCACAAACCGAATTAAATGAAACCGAAGTGGTTGAGACCCTGAATTTGCTGGATAATCTAGGTGTTCTTTCTTACAGCAATATGGCTGGAAAAGAAAGCGTGATTCTTATACAGCCGAGAGTAAATTCAAACCGGCTTCTCCTCGATTATAAAAAAATCAATGAGACCTATATTTACCTTCAGAAAAAACTGGATACCATGATCAACTATGCTTACAGCGATGAGTGCAGGTTCAAATTCATACTAAGATATTTCGGAGAGGAAGCGGAAGATTACAAATGCGGCAAATGCGATAAATGTTTAATTGAAGAGAAGCTCCCGGAAGCCACGATAAATTATATAAAGGAAGTGATCCTCCGGACTTTGTACCGGTCAATGGGCGGAATAAATGAAACTGTTTTAAT